>CBDUUA010000077.1:0-7864 GCA_965370135.1 uncultured Cellvibrionales bacterium | reverse complement strand
CCCCGGCCCACCCGGGACGCCGAGCGCAGATCCACCACGCTGCCTGCGCTGGTGGCTTCAACCCGAATCACGATGTCATCCTTGAAGCCGAACCAAAAGGTGGTGGCCACGGCTTCGAGATAACCTGGACGGCTGTCGCTGTCGATGATGTTCCAGCCCAGTTCCGTGGCGACTTGCAGCGCCCTGTCGAAGGCCTGCTGGTCACTCAGGGAGGTTTCGATTGGGGCGATGTCGGGGTAGGCGCGGCGCTGTTCTACGGCGACCTCCTCTGACCATTGCAATGCATTCTGGCCGGGTTCGCGCAGCTCGATAACCGCCAGGAATTCAGGTGGCCGACTGGTATCGGTGGAGATGTCGTGGATGATCGGTGTATCGTTGCTGCTGCCGAACAGGTAAATGCCTATCGACAGCGGCAACACGCCCAGGGCCATGCCCAATAACAGGCCGCGGCGTTCACTGCGGTAGCCGGCGTGCCAGCCGAAGCCAAAAAACAGGGCGACGGGCACCAGCGAGGAGAGAAACCCCAGCATCAGCACAATGATGCCGATATTATGATTCCACAGCCCGAATTTGGTGCCCAGAGCTCCCAATGGCAGCAACAGCAGGCCCGAGGCGCCAAAGAAAATGGAGACTTTTCTGCGGATTGAGTGTTCGACTTCGTGGCTGTAGGCCATGAAATAGCTCCTGGTCATGCGCAATTGGAGTTTGGGATGATGCATGGAGAATAAAGGAGCAATGTGCATGGCTTTGGCTGTTATTGCAAGCCGTGGGAGAGGGGTCGGCTGCCGCGTAGCCACAGCCATTCTCGGGCAGCCTCCTGGCTTAAACGGGCACTATGATTTTTCGGTCTTGGCCGCATCCAGAAAAGCCGGTTTTTCACCGCCACCGTGTACCAGAATCGAGGCGCCGGTGACATAGCTGGCGAGGGGTGACGCCAGATAGAGGCAGGTATTGCCGATATCCTCGGGCACCGCCATGCGTTCCAGCGGGATGGTATTGGCCACCGCCTGAATGCCGTGTTCGTCGCCGTAGTGCAGGTGGGCCTGCTCGGTGCGGATCAGGCCGGCGGTAATGGCGTTAACCCGCACCTTGGGTGCCCATTCCACCGCCAGGGAGGTGCTCAGGTTGATCAGGCCGGCCTTGGCCGCGCCGTAGGCGGCAGTACCCGGTGAGGGCCGGACGGCGGACACGCTGGCGATATTGATAATGACGCCACCGCTGTCCTGTGCTTGCATGACGCTATTGGCGGCCTGGGAAAAGTGCAATGGCGCCAGCAAATTGAGCTTGATGATCGACTCTGAAAACCGCGGGCTGGCAGTAGCGGCATCGGCGTGGGGAGCGCCTCCGGCATTGTTGACCAGCACATCGAGTCGCTGGAAGCGCTCCACGGTAAAGTCCATAAGCCCCTGGGCCTGTTCGTGATCGCGCACATCCACGGCCTTGAACACTGCCGAGCGACCCTCGAATTCGGGCAGGGATTGCGGCTCACCGCGGCCGCAGACCACGACCTCGGCGCCGGCTTGCAGGAAGCTGAGGGCGATCCCCCGGCCGACACCCTTGGTGCCTCCGGTGACAATAACGACTTTTCCATTCATATCGAGTGGTGCGGGCATGGGCAATTTCTTCCTGTTTTGCGGCGGGTTCATTACCGTTGATTAATAGATTCCGGCAGCGTTTTCTCCCCGCCGGCAGGCGCATTATAATGGAGCGCTGAAATTTTGCATGGCTGTGGTCCGGGGCCTGTTGTAGTTTGCCAAAGCCCGTTGCTCTGATACCATGCGGCCCCGGCTCGCAGCCGGTTTTTTTCATATTGTAGAGTGATGACAGATTATGACTGACGGTATCAAAACTATCGCGATCCTCGGGGGTACCGGAGATCTGGGTACAGGTTTGGCGCGTCGCTGGATCCAGGGTGGTTATGAAGTGATTATCGGCTCCCGCAAGTTGGAGAAGGCGCAGGCCGCTGCGGCGGATCTGCAGCAGGTCATGGGCGAGCGCGGGCTGGATGGCATCGCGGTCAAGGCCATGGAGAATTTGGAGGCGGCCCAGGCTGCCGACCTGGTCGCCATTACCGTGCCTTTCAGTCACCAGGCCAGCACCCTGGAATACGTGCGTCCGGCGCTCAGCGGCAAAATCCTGATCGATGTGACGGTGCCACTGGTGCCACCCAAGGTCGGCACGGTACAGCTCCCCGAGGGCGGCTCTGCGGGGCAATTGGCCCAGAACTTATTGGGTGAGGATGTGCAGGTGGTGTCTGCATTTCAAAATGTCGCCGCGCATCACCTGCAGGAGGGCCACGGTCTGGAATGTGACGTACTGGTAGCCGGCAACAGTAAAGACGCCCGGCAAACCGTTATCGGTCTGGTCGAGGCGGCGGGGATGCGCGGTTTTCATGCCGGGCCCATTGCCAATGCTGCGGCTGCCGAGGCTCTGACCTCGATCCTGATTACGATCAACAGGCGCTACAAATGCCATGCGGGCATTAGTATCACCGGCCTCGGGGACGACCAGGCTTGAGTCGTCAACTACAGCTTACCGCCTTGCCGGGTCTGCCGCTGGTGGCGCCCGGCGACGATGTGATGCAACTGATCCTCGATGGACTACAGCGAGCTGATCTGCAACTGCGCGATGGCGACGTACTGGTTATTGCCCAGAAAATTATTTCCAAGTCGGAAGATTGCTATGTCAATCTCGACCAGGTGACGCCGGGGGACGAAGCTCGCAAGCTCGCCCTCGCCGTGGATAAGGATCCGCGCCTGGTCGAACTCATTCTGCAGCAAAGCAAGGAGGTGGTGCGCCACCGGCCCGGCGTGCTGATCGTCGAGCACCGGCTGGGCTATGTGCATGCCAATGCCGGTATCGACCGATCCAATATCGACGGCGGGGAGGACACCGTATTGCTGTTGCCCCGGGACGCCGATGCCTCTGCGGCTCTAATGCGCAAGCGCCTGGCCGACGAAACCGGTGTGGAAGTGTACATCATCATCAACGATTCAGCCGGTCGGGCATGGCGCGAGGGCGCCATCGGTTTTGCCCTGGGTACCGCCGGCTTTGAAGCGCTGGTGGATCTGGTCGGCAAGCAGGATCTGATGGGCCGCCCGATGCAGGTGACCTCGGTGGCGGTGGCCGATGAGCTGGCTGCGGCGGCGTCTTTCCTGATGGGACAGTCGAATGAAGGCGCGCCGGTGGTGCTGGTTTC
Source organism: uncultured Cellvibrionales bacterium (assembly GCA_965370135.1). GTDB lineage: Bacteria > Pseudomonadota > Gammaproteobacteria > Pseudomonadales > JAHEGP01 > JAHEGP01. The sequence continues at coordinate 4,665 of CBDUUA010000077.1, read as the reverse complement.
AGGTGCTGAACTGACCGCCAGCGAGGCGGGCTCCTCGGCGCTGATTCGCGCACGCACGGCAGACCTGTTTCGTTAGCCCGGGTTGGGATGGTGACCGCAGTGGCAAAAAAAATACTGGCAATTTCCGGCGGCGTGGGTGGCGCCAAACTGGCCCTTGGTTTGGCGCAGATACTGTCGGCGGAAGAGCTCACCATCTGCGCCAATACCGCCGATGATTTCACCCATCTCGGACTGCGTATCTGTCCCGACCTCGATACCGTCATGTATACGCTGGCGGGGCTGAACAACCAGCAACTGGGCTGGGGCTTGCAAGGTGAAAGCTGGCAATTTATGGACAGTCTGCGAGCTCTGGGTGGCGCAGACTGGTTTAAGCTCGGCGATCGCGACCTGGCTACCCATGTGCTGCGCACCGACATGTTGGCGCGTGGCCGCAGCTTGAGCGAGATTACCCGGCAGCTTTGCGAGCAGATGGGCGTGCGCCACACCCTGTTGCCGATGTCCGATGACCCGGTGTCAACGGTACTCGATACCGATGAAGGCGAGTTGTCGTTCCAGGATTATTTTGTCCGGCGACAGTGCCGGCCGGCGGTCTCCGGCTACCGCTTTGACGGTGTCGAGGGCGCACAGGCACAGCGGCAGTTGATGGACTTGCTGCGGGATCCGCAATTAGACGCCGTGTTGATCTGCCCATCCAATCCCTTTGTCAGTGTCGCTCCGATACTGGCCATCAGCGGCGTTCGCGAGGCCATGCAACAATCAGCGGCGCCGGTGATTGCGGTGTCGCCCATCGTCGGCGGCAAGGCGATCAAGGGGCCGGCGGCGAAAATGATGCGCGAATTGCAGCTGCCCGCATCGGCCCTCGAAGTGGCGCGCTTCTACCGGGGCCTGTTGGACGGATTTGTTATCGACGACTGTGATGAGTCTCAAACAGCAGCGATCGAGGCACTGGGCATGAGCTGCCTGGTGACGCCCACGGTGATGCATAGCTTGCAGGACAAAACCCGCCTGGCGCGGGAACTGATGGCATTCGTGGCTTGCTTTGGCGGTGGTCGGCGATGAATAGCGATGAATAGTGATAGATGCCGATAAATAGAAACAGTGTATGGACCGTGATCCCGGTCAAGGATTTCGTCAACGCCAAGCAGCGGCTTTCCGGGGTGCTCAGTCCCAGTGAGCGGCGAGCGCTGTCCCAGGCCATGGTCGAGGATATGCTCGAGTGCCTGCGGCAGGTGGCGGCTATCGACGGCGTGCTGCTGGTTTCCGACGACCCGGGGGCCGAGTTACTGGCTTATCGCTATGGTGCCAGGGTGATCAAGGAAAAAGGCCATAGCCGTGGGCTCAACGCCGCGGTGGAGCAGGCCGCCGCTTATTTACCTACCCTGGGCGCCAGCCATATGCTGGTATTGCATGGGGATTTGCCCGGCATCACCTCCCGGGATGTCAGCACCTTGATAGCGGATCTCTGCTCGTCCGGTGAGCCGCTGGTGCGGTTGGCCCCGGATGCGCGTCGGCAGGGCAGTAATGGCTTGCTGTGCTCCTTGCCCGCACCGATAGCCTTCCGCTATGGTAGTCAGAGTTTCGCACTTCATCGCGCAGCTTGTGAGCACAGTCGCACCGGCTTTGAGGTGATCGAACTACCCAGCCTGCAGCTCGATATCGACACGCCGCAGGATTTACAACAATTGGCGCAGCGATGCCAGTGTGCTGATTTGGCGAATACCAAAGCCTGTGGGGTATTGGCGGAGTACGGTGTCGCCAATCGCCTGCGGCAGATGCGCCTGGGCGACGACCAGCAGGCCTCGGATGATCAGGCCCTTGATAACTAAAGAATGCCGAATACAGGAGTAGACCATGCTGACTGAAGTGATGCGGGCGCAGCTCGCCAGCACAGAACTGCCGGGGGATGAGCAGGCCCTGGCGTTGGCGGATGAGCTCGATACTGCCGCCCTGATGGCGATTGCGGGCCAGTTGCGGGATCGTGAATTTGCCGGGGTGGTGACGTATTCCCGCAAGGTGTTTCTGCCGCTGACCCATTTGTGTCGTGATGTTTGCCACTACTGTACTTTCGCCAGGACGCCGCGCCAACTCGACGAGCCCTATATGTCCATCGAACAGGTGCTGGATGTGGTGCGTCGTGGTGAGCAAATGGGTTGTCGCGAGGCATTGCTCACCCTCGGTGAAAAACCCGAACTGCGCTACGCTGCGGCGCGCCGGGCGCTGGCTGAATTGGGCTGTGAATCGACTCTTGAATACGTGGCGAAGGTCGCCCGGGCGATTGTTGACGAGACCGGCTTGCTGCCCCACATCAATGCCGGTTGCATGAGCGAGCAGGAGATCGCCCTGTTGCGGCCGGTGTCCGCTTCTATGGGTATCATGCTGGAGTCGGCCAGCGATCGCCTGTGCCAAAAGGGCATGCCTCACTATGGCTCGCCGGACAAAAATCCGCAGCTGCGACTCGATACCATCGCGCGGGCCGGAAGAATGCAGGTGCCGTTTACCTCCGGTATTTTGATTGGCATCAGCGAAACCCGCCGCGAACGCATCGAGTCCCTATTGGCGCTGAGAGCATTGCATCAGCGCTACGGACACCTGCAGGAAATTATCGTCCAGAATTTCAAGGCCAAGCCGAATACCAATATGGCCAATGCGCCGGAGCCGGACTTGAATGAACTGCTGTGGACGATTGCAGTGGCGCGCATAATTTTTGGCCCCGGCATGAGTATCCAGGCGCCGCCCAATCTGAGTCCGGGTGTGCTGCCGCAGATTGTCGCGGCCGGTATCAACGACTGGGGTGGGGTGTCGCCACTGACCCCCGATTATGTCAACCCCGAGGCGCCATGGCCCCATGTAGAGAAGCTGGTGGAGGAAACCCGCAGTGCCGGCAAGTTTCTCGAGCAGCGCCTGACCATCTATCCGGCTTATGTCAGGGATTACCGCCGCTGGCTGGATCCCGGTCTGCACAGTCGCGTGCTGCAGTGCGTCGATGGCGCGGGTTATCCCAGGGTCGACGACTGGCAAACCGGCAGTTCCGAGCAGCTACCCGAATTGGAGTCATCGCTGCTGACGGCGCCGCAACTGCGACCCGCCGCGCCACTGCGCGAGGTGCTTGAGCGCGCCCTCAGCGGTGATCGATTGGAGCAAGATGATATCGTCTTGCTGTTTGCCGCCCGTGGCGATGACTTCGGCGCTGTTTGCCAGCAAGCGGATCAACTGCGACAGCGTTGCAATGGCGACAGCGTCAGCTACGTGGTCAATCGCAATATCAACTATACCAATGTCTGCTATTTCAAATGCCAGTTCTGCGCTTTCTCCAAGGGCAAGCTCAGCGAAAACCTCCGTGGTCTTCCCTATAATCTGTCACTCGATGAGGTCGTTCGCCGCTGTCGCGAGGCCTGGGATCGCGGCGCGACCGAGGTCTGCCTGCAAGGGGGCATTCATCCGGAATATACCGGCGACACCTACCTGAATATTTGCAGCGCGATTACACAAGAACTACCGGATTTACATATTCACGCCTTCTCGCCGCTGGAAGTCTGGCAGGGCGCTTTGACCCTCGGGCAGGATGTGAAAAGCTATTTGGCCGAACTTAAAAAGCGTGGCCTGGCGACCCTGCCTGGCACCGCAGCGGAGATTCTGGACGATGAGGTTCGCGCCGTTATCTGCCCCGACAAAATCAATACCCAGCAGTGGCTACAGGTGATGGAATCCGCCCATGAACTGGGACTCAGGACCACGTGTACCATTATGTTCGGTCATGTCGATCACTACCGGCATTGGGCCAGGCATCTGCTGCGACTGCGGGATTTGCAGCAGCGCACCGGCGGCTTTACCGAGTTCGTACCGCTACCCTTTGTCGGCGGAGAAGCGCCGATGTACCTCAAGGGGCGCTCACGCAATGGGCCGACCCTGCGGGAATCTATATTGATGCATGCGGTGGCGCGGTTGGTGTTATACCCCCACATCACCAATATACAAACCTCCTGGGTCAAGATGGGTGCAGCGGGGGTGCTCGCCTGCCTGCAGGCAGGGGCCAACGATCTGGGTGGTACCCTGATGAACGAATCGATTACCCGGGCCGCCGGTGCCAGCCATGGGCAGGAGTTGCCGCCACCGGCGATGGAGGCATTATTGGCTTCCATCGGCAGACCTGCGAAGCAGCGCAGCACTCTCTACGGCGAGGCCAATGCCGCCCAGCGACAGAAGTCCTATCAGGCCGAACAATTGCTGGAGTTGGTCAATACACCTGTCGCTAAAGTGAAAGCTCGCCGTAAACATGCGAAGGCGCCGCTGGTTCGCAACGGGGAGGTGGATACAGTGGGCGTGGTAGAAACTGCTGGTCACGGGGATTAGTGTGGGAGCTGTTTTGATCTTGCAGTCAAATGACTTCAATCGCTGTATTAACACTCTTGTGGTTGCGGCGGAATCCAGGTTCAAGCATCAAGCTCGCAGCTGCTCCGGGTGCAGTTGCCCCCTCCTGTGTCACGATGTCGTTCAGTCCAGTGGGCTGACCACCCCCAATGGCCCACTACCCAATACGTGGGTGTAGATTTCAGTGGTTTTTACATCGGCATGCCCCAGTAGTTTTTGAATCGTCCGGATATCGTAGCCGTTCTGTAGCAGTCGAGTGGCGAAGGTGTGCCGCAGGGTATGGCAGCTTGCCTGTTT
>CBDUUA010000076.1:0-7891 GCA_965370135.1 uncultured Cellvibrionales bacterium | reverse complement strand
GCCTGGCTGATATCGGCGATGATATCGTCGATATGCTCGATACCTACGGATATCCTTACCAGGTCTTCGGAAACGCCGGCGGAGGCCAGTTCTTCGGGGTTGAGTTGTCGGTGGGTGGTCGAGGCGGGGTGACAGGCCAGTGACTTGGCATCGCCGATATTGACCAGTCGCAGGATTAGCTGCAGTGCATCGATGAATTTGGCGCCCGCCTGCTGGCCCCCGACAATACCGAAGCTGAGAATGCCGGAGGCGCGGCCCCCGAGCATCTTCTGGCACAGTGGTTGGTATTCGCTGTTGGCGAGACCGGCGTAGTTAACCCAGGATATTTGCGGGTGTTGTTGCAGGTACTCGGCGACCTTGCCGGCGTTTTTACAGTGCCGATCCATGCGCAGCGCCAGGGTTTCGAGGCCTTGCATAATCTGGAAGGCGTTCAGCGGAGACAGCGCACCGCCGGTATTGCGCAGGGATACCACGCGGCAACGGCCGATAAACGCGGCCGGCCCCATGGCTTCGTTGAAGACCACTCCGTGGTAAGAGGGGTCGGGCTGGCTGAACATGGGAAAGCGCTCGGCCTGTGCTGCCCAGTCAAACTTACCGGAATCGACCACGATGCCGCCGATGGTGGTGCCATGGCCGCCGATATATTTGGTCAGCGAGTGGATGGAGATATCGGCGCCAAAGTCGAACACCTTGCAAAGATAGGGGGTGGCGACAGTGTTGTCGACGATCAGGGGAATACCGTGGCGGTGGGCGATTGCGGCCAGTTTTTCCAGGTCGACCACATTGCCGGCCGGGTTGCCGATAGTCTCGCAGAACAGGGCTTTGGTGTTGTCATCGATATGGGCTTCCAGGCCTGCGTAATCGTCGAAGGAGGCAAAGCGCACCTCGATGCCCTGGTTGGGCAAGGTGTGGGCGAACAGGTTGTAAGTGCCGCCATAGAGCTGGCTGGTGCTGACGATATTGTCGCCGCTGCGGGTGATAGTGTTGATGGTGGCGGTGATGGCCGCCATGCCGGAAGCCATGGCGAGGGCGCCGACACCCTCTTCGAGGGCGGTGAGTCGCGCTTCGAGCACCGCATTGGTCGGGTTCATGATGCGGCTATAGATGTTGCCTGCAACTTTGAGGTCGAATAAGTCGGCCCCGTGCTGGGTGTCGTTAAACGTGTAGGAGGTGGTCTGGTATATCGGTGTGGTGGCTGCATTGGTGGCGGGGTCGCCGTCGTAGCCTGCGTGCAGGGCAATTGTTTCCGGTTTCATAGTTAGATCCTCGTTGAATTTATGATTATGAGTGCTGCTGATTATAGAGTTTATTTTGCCGGGGGGCCCAGCAGAATCGGTGTATAGCGCCAGGCAAACAGGCCCAGGGATACAACCCAGCCCAGCGTCGCCAGAGGCATCCACAGCGAGGTGTTGTCACTGATGCTGGCGATGATGCGCAGCACAGTGGTGATGGTGATGCCGATGTAGCTGGCCGTTACCAGCGGATGGTTGGCCAGCGGGCGGTTGCTGTGTCCCAGGGCGGCGCGACTGGCGACTGCCAGTACCATGGTGGTGGCGGCGCCGCTCATGAGGGCATGCATGCCGCTGCTGACGGGCAGCCAACCTATGGCGCTGCAACTCAACAGCGCGATGCCGATGGGTATCCACAGGAAGGCGACATGCAATACCCAGACGATGGGGTCGTGTAAGGTGCGGTAGAACTGCCAGCGACTCCAGCGCAGCAACTGACAGCCCGCGGCGACAAAACCCACCAGCGCTGTCAGTGTGTTGTTATGGTCCCACAGGAACAGCAGCGCGAAGGCGGCGGTGCCGAGGCTGGCGATTTGATCAATCCGCCCGAATCCCGGTGGCCTGCTCGGCTCTGCTAGTTGTTTCATCCTCGCCTGCATCGTCAACCAGTTGCCGGTGAAGGCTGGAATAACACGGCCGCCGATCAGGTTGACCACCAGTACGACAACCCACATCCCGGCCCAGAGCGTGCTGCGAACCCAGTCTGCTTGCAGCCATTGACCGACATAGAATGCGCTGTTGGCCACGGTCAACAGCGCCAGCAGGGCCAGCAGCTTGTAGTTGCGCCGGCTGTTACCGGCGATGACTTCCCGCGCCATCAGCGCGCATAGTAGAACGTCGAAAGCCAGGTCGGCGGTGGCGGTGGGGATGAGCACGGGGGCGCCGCTGAGAGCCAGTACCCGGGCTGACAGCCAGCAACTGCAAAGTGCTATCAAGGGCAGCCCAGATACCGGTGGCCGTCGAGTCCAGTTGGCGACCGCGGTCAAGGCAAAGCCGGCAATGGCGGCGCTGGCGAAACCAAAAATCATCTCATGGGCATGCCAGAATATCGGGTTGCCGCCGGCGCCGGGCATGGGCAGTTGGCCGTTCCAGGCCAGCCCCCACCAGCCGACGCAAACGATACCGTAGCTAATGGCGAGGAAAAACAGCGGCCGGAAGGCGAAACTGAAAACGTGGCCCATGTAGGTGGATCTCCTGGCAAGGTGAGGCATGGTAGGTGATGCCCGATATCCCAGTCAATGACGGCGTATTACGAAAACAAGCTAGCCCAGGGCGGCTTGCTCGGCGATGCGGTTTACCAGGGCTTGTCGCCGCAGCGGCAGCGACACTACACGGGCGTCGATAATGTATTGCCCGCACTGAGGAGGGTGCCAGGATTAGTGTAGCGCCTTGCCGCAGCCGAGCAGGGTGCGATCGCCGAGTTGTATGTTGACCGTGGTTTCATAGGAGGCATCGGCCATCGTGTCCTGGCAGGTTTTATGCTCCAGCGTGACTTCGATGGTGACGCCGTCGGTGGAGGCGCGAAATATCGTTTGTCCGGCCGCGCTATCGGTGTGCTCATTGGCGCCAGTGAAGCGGTAATGTGTTTCACCGTAGTCGGCCTCCAGTGACAGGGAATCTCCCTGGATTTCCAGTACCCAAGCCGGCTCGTTGCCGACCCCTCGGAAATCGACACCCCGTAGTTTGGCTGCTTCCCAGACCGCCAGTGCCCGATTATTGCGGCAGTCCCTGTAGCTGTTTTTGCCGTAGTCGAGGGAGGCCTCCTCGCCCTTGCTCCAGAAGGTAATATTATTGCCCTCGTATTTGTTGCCCGAGGCGCTGGGGACTTGCGGGATTGACCCCGAGAAGTCGGGCAAGAACAACCAGGCTTCATCGTCTTTGAGCTCGACTACAAAGCTCAGGCCCTTGCACTCCATCACCAGTACCGTGCCCTGGCTGGGGCCCGCGTCGGCGGTGGCGTCTGATTCGCAGTCGGTGTAGGCGCTTGTCGGCACCAGGGCCAGCAGGCAGATTGTGAAGGGGCTCAAGCGCATGTTGTGGATTCCTTATTCACTCGGTGTATTTTTGGCTTCTGCATTGGCTTCCGCCTCGGGTTCTTCGGCTTTGCCCTGCTGTTTCCTTTGCTCTGACTGCATGATGTCTACGGTGAGCTTGGTCGCTGATTTCATATAGCCGATAAAGCGCTCGAATTCGGCATCGCTCAGGCTGCGTAAGCTATCGAGGCTTTTGTAAATATTGGCGAAGCGCCGCTCCCGTTCGTATTTTTTGGGCAGTTGTACAATGCCCCATTGTTCCAGGGTCTGCTCCAGGTCAGGGCTATAGGTGCGTAGGAATTTAAGCACAAAGGGTATCGGATCGTGGCGGGCGGTAAGGGAGGCTATTCGTAGAAGGGTGTCGATGGGCAGGACAGCGCGGCCCTCCTCAACCTCTTCCAGTAGCTCGCTGTCTGTCAGGCCGACGGCTTCGGCCAATTCAACGATGTTTAAACCGGCAACTTCCCGCGCGTCCTTGAGCAAGCTGCCGGCTTCAGACATGGCTTTAAGACGATCGATATCCATCGTCTTCATGTAGGCGTCCCTGAGCAACTTGTCGGTGAGCATCAGGGGGATGCCTATGCCGCTGCGGGCGATACCCACCGCGCCGCTGGCCACCTGGGATGAGAGCCCGAGCAACTGGCCCACTAGCGATTGGCTTTCTTTTGAGGCGGACTCATTCTCTTTGGTAATGCCGGTCTCGGTTTTCGCCTTCGCTTTTGCCGGGTGTTTTTTGGTAGCTGCCGATTTTTTAGGGGTTTTCTCGGTGGCCATGATCGAGCTCTCTCACTTGGGACTGTGCAGCAACTATAGGCTTTTCTTGTGTCAATGCCTACCTACTAGCCTCCTATACCCTCCTTTAGCGCCTCCTTTAGCGCCTCTTTTAGCGCGTTTTGTCGGCGATATTCGAGTTTCCGGATTGGCGCTGGTCGGCTTCGGTGGTATGTTGCGCCCTCGCAGACAACTCGCAGAAAAATAGGGGAGTACCAAGCATGAGCAACAGTTTTTATCCACCGCGGCGGGTATTGATGGGGCCGGGTCCTTCAGACGTTAGCCCGCGGGTATTGGGTGCCCTGGCGCGGCCGACCATTGGCCACCTGGATCCACAATTTGTCGAATTGATGGATGACATCAAGTCGCTGCTGCAGTATGCCTTCCAGACGGATAACGCGCTCACATTGCCGGTCTCGGCCCCCGGCTCTGCCGGTATGGAGGCCTGTTTTGTCAACCTGCTTGAGCCCGGTGACAAGGTGATCGTGTGTCAGAATGGTGTCTTTGGTGGTCGCATGAAGGAAAACGTCGAGCGCTGCGGCGCCACCGCGGTGATGGTGGAAGACCCGTGGGGGCACACAGTATCTGTTGACAAGGTTGAGCAGGCGTTGTCGGAACACAGTGATGCCCGGGTGCTGGCGTTTGTCCACGCCGAAACCTCGACCGGCGCTTTTGCCGATGCCGCCACACTGTGTCAATTGGCCTCCCGTCACGGCGTGTTAAGCATCGTCGATACGGTGACTTCTCTGGGCGGTATCGAGTTGAATGTCGATGCCTGGGGCGCCGATGCCGTGTATTCGGGCACCCAGAAATGTCTTTCCTGCGTGCCTGGCATCTCCCCGGTGACCTTCAGCGACCGGGCGGTTGAGCGAATCAAACAGCGCAAAAGCCCGGTTCAGAGCTGGTTTCTCGATATGCAATTAGTGATGGGCTACTGGGGCAAAAACAGCAAGCGCGCCTACCATCATACTGCGCCGGTCAACAATCTTTACGGGCTGCATGAGGCACTGTTAATGCTCAAGCAAGAGGGGCTGGCAAACGCCTGGCAGCGGCACCGCTTGCATCACACCGCACTGGTGTCAGGTCTCGAAGCGATGGGCCTGGGTCTGGTGGTCGAGCCGGACTGGCGGCTGCCGCAGCTCAACAGTGTCACCGTGCCTGAGGGCGTGGATGAGGCCAGGGTGCGTAGCGCACTGCTGCAGGACTATGGTCTGGAAATCGGCGCCGGTCTCGGTGCGCTGGCGGGCAAGGTATGGCGCATTGGCCTGATGGGTCATGCCGCCAATCGTGAAAACGTGTTGCTCTGCCTGACTGCGCTGGAGCAAACCCTGTCGGCCATGGCTGCGCCGATTCAGCGAGATCGCGCGTTGGCGGCGGCCAAAGCGGCCTATGGTTAGCTCTGTGGAGCCGGCAACGCAGTTTCTGCCGGAAGCGCAACAGCGGCTCGATAATTTCTATCGCGAGCTGGCTCAATGGGGTGAGGTTGCCCCCGGGCCTCGGTTCCGGCTGGAAGGTTTTCTGGAGGCGGGCCTGACTCTGGGGCTGGCGCAGCAGCTGCAATTGCAGGCAATGATCGAGACCAGCTACCGCACATTTATGGGCCGGGCGCCCGAGCCGATTCCGGGCTCGGATCCGATGGTGCAACTGCCGGTGTGCTGGCAGCGGGCTCCGGTCTATAAATCGGGAGACGTTAAATAATCCAGTCCGGCGCCGGCAAGTCCTGACGTCGCAAAAAAGTCGGGTTATAGATCTTGCTGAGATAGCGGTCGCCGTAATCGCACAGGATAGTGACGATGGTATGTCCCGGCCCCAACTCACTGGCCATTTGTACCGCGCCGGCGATATTAATGGCAGAGGAGCCGCCGAGGCAGATGCCCTCATGCTTGAGCAAATTAAAAATATAGGGCAGGGCTTCTTTGTCAGTAATTTGGTAGGCTTTATCGACCAGGGCAGCCTTCATGTTATTGGTCAGGAAATTAACCCCGATGCCCTCGGTCACGGAGTTGCCCTCGGCCTGCAGTTCGCCGGTTTTAATATAACTGTATAAGCCCGAGCCCATGGGATCGGCCAGGGCGATGGCGAGGTCTTTATTGTGGGCCTTGAGCGCCTGGCTGACGCCGGCGAGGGTGCCGCCGGTACCGGCGGAGCAAATAAAGCCGTCGAGTTTGCCCCCGGTCTGCTGCCAGATTTCCTCACCAGTGGTTTGCCGGTGGATGGCGCAATTGGCGGTGTTGTCGAATTGCTGCGCCCAGATGACACCGTGTTGTTCAGTGGCCCTGAGTTTTTCCGCCAGCGCCCCGGCGGTATGGATGTAGTGCTTGGGGTCATCGTAGCTGGTGGCAGGCACCACTCGCAGGTCGGCGCCGTACAAGTCCAGCAAGTCCTGTTTTTCCTTGCTCTGGGTCTCGGGAATCACCACCACACAGCGGTAGCCGAGGGCATTGGCGAGCAAGGTGAGGCCGATGCCGGTATTGCCCGCCGTGCCCTCGACGATAACCCCGCCGGGTTCCAATAGCCCACGTTGCTCCGCATCGCGGATGATGCCGAGGGCGGTGCGATCCTTGACCGAGCCCCCGGGGTTCATGAATTCCGCCTTGCCGTAAATATCGCAGCCGGTTAGCTCCGACACCTCGCGTAAATAGAGCAGGGGCGTATTACCTATGAGATCGGGGAGCATTGTTTTGTCGGGCATCGATGTGGATTCCGTCAGCGCTGTTCGGGGGCTATATGGTAGAGCCGTCGCCTGTCCGTGGCAATGGCGAGTCCGCCGGTGTCGGCTTTTCCGCCAAAGGTCAGGGCAAGTGTAACAAGCATCGACCTGTTGTATACGTCACTACAAAGCTGCTAAGTTGCAGGCACCCCTAAAGTTCCAGGGGGATTAAACGGGTGCTCGGCCATCTTCCGGCGAACCGGGCCTATGACCAAAACGAGTTAATAAAAGGTACACATCAATGGCAACGGAAATTGAGCGCAAGTTTTTAGTCAGTGGTGATTTCAAGGCGGTGATTGAAAGTTCGCAGCGTATAACCCAGGGATACCTCTGTTCCATTCCCGAACGCACGGTGCGTGTTCGCATTAAGGGCGACAAGGGGTTTATCACCATTAAAGGGTTAGGCAGTGCCTCCGGCGCATCCCGCTATGAATGGGAGAAGGAAATACCAGTGAAAGAGGTGAACGAGTTACTCGAGCTCTGTGAACCCGGCGTGATCGACAAGACACGTTATCTTGTTACGTCGGGGGCTCATACTTTTGAGGTGGACGAATTTTATGGCGACAATGATGGGCTGACCGTCGCTGAGGTGGAGTTGTCGAGTGAAGACGAGCACTTCGACAAGCCTGAATGGCTTGCTCAAGAGGTGACAGGGGATGTTCGCTATTACAACTCCATGCTGATGAAAGAGCCATTCAATACCTGGCCAAAATGAAGGAGAGTCAATAAAATAGTCTGGAGCCGATTTGTTCTGGTGTCGTCACTGCGCGCTGTAAAATCTGCCGGACCTCTTCCTCCATGGACACGCCATGCCGGGTGGCTCGATTGCGCAGCCGCTTCAGGGTGTCCTCGTCGATTTTTCGTACACTGATACTGGGCATGGTGTTCTCCATGGTTGACTTGCAGTTATCGGCAGAATGCCTGCATCATGTATTTGATGATAGAAAATCGACCAAAGTGATAGCAATCACTGCTGATTGTAAGCAATGTTGAGCCCTATTGCTTTCCTGGTTCCACGACTGTATACGCCACTCCAAAAGCGCGGGCTAAAAATCAATCCCTCCGACCTCTTTTCCTCTTTCGCAGTT
>CBDUUA010000075.1:0-8001 GCA_965370135.1 uncultured Cellvibrionales bacterium | reverse complement strand
CTTGAGCAGACCCTTGATAAGCCCGTTGAATTCGTCTTCGACCCGATGAATCCCAGTCCCGGGATAAACAATGCCCGCCTGGTTGCAGGCGCCGCGCCGACTTTGCCTGGATGGGCATCCGGCAAAGAGACCGTTGCCAACGACTGCCGTGCCGGGCGAAAAGCGATGAGTCACGCCCTGGTGGTAGACGACTCCCGAACTTCCGCCGCGCTGCTGGCGAAGATGTTGGCCCGTCACGGCCTCAGCAGTGATAAAGTGACGTCAGGGGAGGCCTGCCTCAGTTATCTGGCGTCAAACCACCCCGACGTTATTTTTATGGATCATATGATGCCGGGTATGGATGGTTTCGATGCGGTCAAGGCGATCAAACGGCAATCGAAACTGGCCGCTATTCCCATTGTCATGCATACCTCGAAGGGCGGCGATATGTATATCGGCCAGGCCCGGGCCCTGGGGGCGGTGGGGGTACTGGAGAAGCCGGCTGCCGAAGAGGCGCTGGTGGAAATCATAACGGAATTGCAGCCGGAGGCTCCAGGGCCGGCAATCACCGCAGAGTCCATCGAGACGCCGGCGCCCAACATCGAATATCAGCCAATGCCGATGCAGGCGGCTGCCACACCGGTCCCGCGCACGGCCGCGGTTCGGCCAGCGGCGCCGGAGCGCGAGTCGGATCAGGGCTCCTTCCTGCCCTCCGGTGAGAGCAGTCGAGGCCGTCGGCAACAGCAGCGCTTTCGCCGCAGGCTATTGCTTGTCGGCTTGTTGGCGTTGCTGGCGCTGGCGGCGCTGATGTGGACCAAATCCGCTGAAGATCAGCACCTCGACCAGCGGGCACTGCTGGATTCACTGTCGAGCCTCGGCAACCAGCAGTCGCAGTATCAATTTGGCCAGCTACCCTTCGACGACCAGCGTCTCACCGTACTGACGCAAATTGTGCGAATCCTGCAGCTGGCAGGGGTCGGCGCCGAGATCGAACTGCGGGCTCATGTCGGTGAGTTTTGTCGTATCTATGCCGATACCGGTAAGGCGGTGCTGCCGGGGCCAGGCCTGCCGATTGAGCAATGCGATATGATCGGCTACGAGCCCAGCGAGGCCCAGGCTCTCGCGAGCAGCCAGTCACTGGGTTTTCGGGGCTTTGTCGAAAAGCAGAATCGAGCCGCCGGGGATATCCACATCAAACTGGTGCCGGTGGGGGTATTCGAACCCATTGCCGCCTATCCCCCGGATACCGAAATTACCCGGGCGGGGGACTGGAATCGCATTGCTGCTCGCAACCAGCGAGTGGAGCTGATTTTCAACCCGGATATGACCGTTACCCCGTAGGGTCGAATGCCTTCGGCATGTTGGCCGAATAAATTCGGCCCTACAAAGACAAGCGGTCGGAGAAATCCGTAGGGTCGAATTTATTCGACCGGCATTTCCTGTTACTGAAGTCCCCGCTATAACTTTCGCACGTCTATAAGCTGGTATATAGTGCTGGCACGTATCCGCGCCGCTCTGAGGTTCGAATGTATTCCTCTCCCAGTGATTTTCTCAGGGCGGCCCTACAATTGAGGTGTTTGCATGCGTGAGGATATTGATCCCGTTGAAACCCGAGAGTGGCTCGATGCACTGGATTCACTGGTGGGTAACGCGGGCAAGGGGCGCACCGCAGAGCTGTTGCTCCGCTTGGCGGAGCACGCTGTAGAGTTGGGCGTCGAGTTGCCCGCAGCCATCACCACGCCCTACCGCAACACCATCGCGCCAACTCGACAAAAGCACATGCCCGGTGATTTGTTCATGGAGCGTAGAATCCGCTCCCTGATTCGCTGGAATGCTCTTGCCATGGTGATGCGGGCCAATGACAACGATGAAGGCCTCGGCGGTCATATCTCCTCCTTTTCCTCTAGCGCCACTCTCTACGATGTGGGGTTTAATTATTTTTTTCGGGGCTCGGATGACGAGCAACTGGGTGACCTGGTTTACTATCAGGGCCACAGTGCGCCGGGTATTTATGCGCGCTCTTTTTTGGAAGGGCGGCTCAGTGAAGAACAACTCGACAACTACCGTCGAGAAGTAGATGGCGCCGGCCTGTCCTCCTATCCGCACCCCTGGTTGATGCCGGATTATTGGCAATTTCCCACCGTGTCCATGGGGCTTGGCCCCATGCAGGCGATCTTTCAGGCCCATGTGATGAAATATCAGGCCAAGCGAGGCCTGGTGGCCAGCGAGGGCAGGAAGGTCTGGTGTTTTCTGGGTGATGGTGAAACCGATGAGCCCGAGAGTCTCGGCTCTATTGCGCTGGCCGGCCGCGAGCACCTGGACAATTTAATCTTTGTTATCAATTGTAATTTGCAGCGGCTCGACGGCCCGGTGCGGGGCAACGGCAAAATCATCCAGGAGCTGGAGGGTGTGTTTCGCGGCGCCGGATGGAACGTGCTCAAGGTTATTTGGGGGCGGCATTGGGACCCGCTACTGGAAAGAGACCACACTGGCCTGTTACAGCGTCGCATGAATGAAGTCTGCGACGGTGAGCTGCAAAATTACAAGGCCAATGGCGGCGCTTACACCCGCGAGCACTTTTTTGGCAAGTATCCCGAGTTGCTGGAATTGGTCGAGGATCTTTCCGATGATGACATCATGTATCTCAACCGCGGTGGCCACGATCCCTATAAGGTCTATGCGGCTTACCACGAAGCCTGTCACCACCAGGGCCAGCCGACCGTCGTATTAGCCCAGACAGTCAAGGGTTACGGCATGGGTGCCGCGGGTGAGGCGCAGAATGAAACCCACCAGCTGAAAAAGCTGGATGTCACCAGCCTGCGCAAATTTCGTGATCGCTTTGGCGTGCCGCTGTCCAATGAAGAGCTGGAGAATGTCCCCTATTACCGGCCCGCTCCGGACAGCCCGGAAATGGTTTATATGAGAGCGAAGAGGGAGAAACTGGGCGGTTTCATCCCCCGGCGCCAGGCGGATTTCGAGGCCTTGCCGGTGCCGTCACTGGATGCTTTTGAATCCCAGTTAAAGGGCAGCGGCCAGCGCAGACTTTCAACCACCATGGCTTTTGTGCGTATGCTGTCGACCCTGACCAAGGATAAACAGATCGGCAAGCGTGTGGTGCCTATCGTACCCGATGAAGCCCGAACCTTCGGCATGGAGGGCATGTTTCGGCAATTGGGTATTTATTCCTCGGTGGGTCAGCGCTATACCCCCCACGATGCCGACCAGATTATGTTTTACAAAGAGGACGAAAAGGGGCAGATACTGGAAGAGGGTATCAATGAGGCGGGCTCACTGGCCGCCTGGATGGCCTGTGCCACGTCTTATAGCTCTAACAATTATGCTATGCTGCCGTTTTACGTGTTTTACTCGATGTTCGGCTTCCAGCGGGTCATGGACTTGATTTGGGCCGCCGGAGATGCCCAGGCCCGGGGCTTTTTACTGGGCGGCACTGCGGGTCGTACCACCTTGAATGGGGAGGGGCTGCAGCATCAGGACGGCCATAGCCAGTTGATGGCCAATATGGTTCCCAACTGTATCTCCTATGATCCGGCCTATGCCTATGAGCTCGCGGTTATTTTGCAGCACGGTCTCGAGCAGATGTTTCAGCATAAGAAAAACTGCTTCTACTATATCACCCTGATGAACGAAAATTACCCGCAGCCAAAAATGCCGATCGGCTGTGTCGATGGTATCGTTCGGGGCATGTATCAACTCGAACAGGCCCGGCCCGGGGCAGCTAAAAAGGTGCGATTGCTGGGGGCGGGCACCATACTGTTGGAAGTTAGAGCCGCGGCAGAGATACTGCGCCGGGATTATGGCGTGGATGCCGATGTCTGGAGCCTCACCAGTGTCAACCAACTGGCCCGCGACGGCCATGATTGTGAGCGCTGGAATATGCTGCACCCCGAGCAGGCGGCAAAAACCTGTTACCTTGCCGAGCAGCTGCACCATCAGGATGCAGCGCCCATTATCGGCGCCACCGATTATATGAAGGCTTTTCTGGAGCAGCTGTCGCCGTTTATTTCATCGCGCTTTATGGCGCTGGGCACTGATGGTTTCGGCCGCAGTGATACCCGCGCCAAGCTGAGAAGTTTCTTTGAGGTCGATCGCCATTTCGTTGTGGTGGCGGCACTCAAAGCCCTGGCCGATGCGGGCACCATCGAGGCGGCAGTGGTTAGCGAGGCGCTAAAGGCGTTTGGTATAAAATCTGAGCGGCCGAACCCCTTGTATAGCTAAGGTGTGTGAGGCGGGGGTTAAGGCGGATTCAAATTCCATGGAACGAGTAAAAGGGCACTGGCGTGAGCAATGAAGCCATAAAAATACCGGATCTGGGTGGTGTTGACGAACTTGATGTGATCGAAATCCCGGTTGCCGCGGGGGATCAGGTACAGGTGGATGACATTCTGCTGGTGCTGGAATCCGACAAGGCCTCGATGGAAATCCCCAGCCCTGTTACCGGCACCCTGGCGGCAATTGATGTGGCTGTTGGTGACAAGATTTCCGAGGGTGTGGTGTTTGCTCATATTGAGACCGCTCAGTTACCGGAGTCGAGCCCCTCGCTGGAACCGGAGCCGCTGCCCTCGCAAGCTGATGCAGCGCCAACAGGCGAAAGCGTAGCCACGGCCGCCGCTGAGGTGGTGGATGTGCCGGTACCGGATTCCAAGCCGACTCAAACGGCCCCTGTCGCCAAAGTCCATGCCGGCCCGGCAGTGCGCAAACTGGCCAGGGAGTTTGGTGTCGATCTGCAGGGCGTAAAGGCCACTGGGCCCAGCGGCCGGATTCTCAAGGACGACGTGCAGGCTCATGTCAAAGCGCGCATGCACAGAGCTGAGCCGGGTTCGGCGATAGCAATTGCCGCGGCGCCCGAGGTCGACTTTGCCCGCTTCGGCCCGGTTCGAGTGGAGCCTATGAGCTCGGTGCAGAAACTCACCGCGGCCAATATGCATCGCAGCTGGCTCACGATTCCAAGAGTGAGCCATTTTGATGAGATTGATATTACGGCGATGGAGAAGTTTCGCAGCGCCATGAAGCCGGAGCTCGAACAGCAGGGGCTTAAATTGACCCCCTTGCCTTTTTTACTCATGGCTTGTGCCCGGGCACTGGTGAAAAATCCGATCTTCAATGCGTCCCTGCACCCTGATGGCGAGCACCTGGTGTATAAAGACTATGTCAACATTGGTATCGCCGTAGATACAGCTGCAGGCTTGATGGTGCCGGTTATTCGGGATGTCGATAACAAGAGTTTGCTGCAACTCGCCGCAGAGTCGACGGAATTGGCGGCCAGGGCCAAGGCGCGCAAATTGACACGGGATGAAATGCAAGGTGGCTGTTTTACCATCTCCAGTCTGGGCAGTATCGGTGGCGCCGGTTTTACACCCATCATCAATGCCCCCGAACTCGCCATTCTCGGGGTGTCGCGGCTGTGCATCAAACCGGTGTGGAACGGCAAAAAATTCAAGCCTCGCAAGATGTTGCCGCTAACCCTGGCCTATGATCACCGCGCCATCAATGGCGCCAATGCCGGCCGGTTTATGAACGACCTGGGCGCAATGCTGGCGGATATCCGACGCGTACTTTTGTGAGCGGGCACCACCACCACGGGCCAGCTAATTACAATCGTCTGTTTGCCTTTGGTGTTGCCCTCAACCTGGCCTATGTGGTGGTGGAGGCGGGTTTTGGCATTGCCGTCGATTCACTGGCCCTGCTCGCCGATGCGGGGCATAACCTGAGCGATGTATTGAGTTTGTTGCTGGCTTGGGGGGCGGTATGGCTTGCATCGCGTCCGCCCACCCTGCGGCGCAGCTACGGCTTTCGTCGCATCACCTTACTGGCCTCGTTCACCAGCGCACTACTGCTGTTGCTGACCATGGGCGCCATCGCCTGGGAAGCGCTAGAGCGGCTGGACAATCCCAGGCCCGTCAATGGTGGTGTGATGATGATGGTTGCCGCTGTGGGTGTGCTGATCAATACGGTGACCGCACTGCTGTTTATGCGCGATCGCAAGCGGGACTTGAATATTCGCGGCGCCTATCTTCACATGGCGGCGGATGCCGCGATTTCCCTGGGTGTGGTAGTGGCCGGCGCGCTAATCCTGGTGACAGGATGGCTCTGGCTCGACCCCGTTATTAGCCTGTTAGTGGTGCTGGTCATCGTTGTAGCGACCTGGGGCTTGCTAAAGGAATCAGTCAACCTGTTACTCGATACCGTACCGGCCCATATAGATCCTATTGCTATCGAGGCATGGCTGCGCCGGGCCGAGGGGGTGAGCGACCTGCATGATCTGCATATCTGGTCGGTGAGTACCACCGATGTGGTGCTGACGGTACATCTGGTGATGCCGGTATTGCCCGAGGATGACAGCTTTCTGGCGGAGCTGCGCAATCAGCTGTTCGAGCGCTTTGCGATCGGTCACACCACGGTACAAATTGAGCGGCAGCAGCCTGGGGCCGCATGCCAGAAATCAGTATGCTGTTGAGTGCGTGGTCGACAGCTCGAGTTTCTCTATGTGTTGGCGGCAAGAAAAATCTGCAAGGACTAACGGAGGAATCAGTATGCTGCGACGTTCAAAAATTGTGACCCGACAGCGATGTGGCTGGTGGCGAATGGCCTGGCTGGTTTCGTTGCTGCTCACTGCCAGTGTGGTCCAGGCTGCCCAGCAATGTGTTGTGCTGTTACACGGCCTGGGGCGGGGTGCCGGCGCGATGTCCGAAATCGAGGACAAGCTACAGCAGCAAGGGTATGGCGTGTGGAACGACGGTTATCCCTCCATGCAAGAGGACGTCGCCACCCTCGCGGAGACGTACGTAAGTCGGGCGCTGGACTATTGCCAGGACTCTGGTGCTGAACAGATCCATTTTGTTACGCACTCTCTCGGCGGTATCCTGGTGCGCCAGTATTTGCAGACCCATGAAGTTGTCGGTCTGGGTAAGATCGTCATGCTGGCGCCACCCAATCACGGCAGCGAGGTGTCTGATTACCTGAAGCAGTATGCCTGGTTTGAAGCGGTGATCGGGCCGGTGGGGCCGGTGTTGAGTACTGCGCCGGATAGTGTGCCCAACACGCTACAGCCCATCCCCGGTGTCATCGGTATCATTGCCGGCACCGCGTCCCTGGATCCCTGGTTCGCGTGGATGTTCGATGGGCCCAATGACGGCAAGGTTTCGGTGGCAAGTGCAAGGCTGGATGAGATGGCGGATTTTCTGGTGGTCGATCACAGCCACACTTTTATCATGGGTGCTGATGATGTCATCGAGCAAATCGAGTACTTTTTACTGCATGGCCGCTTCTTCAGGGGAGTTGTCTATGCCCGGAACACAGCGCGGCCTGGATCACGGCATACAGCGCCATTTCGCGGGTAAGGCATTAAAACAGGGGAGGGCGCATGGAGAATCGCTGTAGTTGGTCACAGGGCTCGGAACTCTATAAGGCCTATCACGACCAGGAGTGGGGCGCCCCCGAGCATGACGACAAGGTGTTGTTTGAGTTCCTGTTACTGGAAGGCGCCCAGGCCGGCTTGAGCTGGTCGACGATACTCAACAAGCGGCAGGGCTACCGGAAACTATTCGCCGGGTTTGATGCCGATAAAGTCGCCCGCTTCAGTGCCCGAACCATAGAAAAATTGCTGCAAGACCCATCGATTGTACGCAATCGCGCCAAGGTGAAATCGGCGGTGGGCAATGCCAGGGCATTTATCGATGTGCAGCAGGAGTACGGCAGTTTCGATAGTTATATCTGGCAGTTTGTTGACGGTCAAGCGATCCAGAACCAGTGGGAAACCCTGTCTGAGGTGCCCGCCAATACCCCGGCATCCGATGCCATGAGCAAAGATTTAAAAAAGCGCGGCTTTACATTTGTCGGCAGTACTATCTGTTATGCCTTTATGCAGGCAACCGGAATGGTCAATGACCATACCGTGGATTGTTTTCGGCACCGTGCTTGCAGCGCCATGAATTAAGGCGGGCTTCTCCCGGTGGCTGAATAAAACCGAACCTGTCAGTGATGCGCGCAAACGCGAACGCGGTA
>CBDUUA010000074.1:0-8191 GCA_965370135.1 uncultured Cellvibrionales bacterium | reverse complement strand
CCACCCGGGTGACGATCAGGATAGTGGCGAAGACCAGGCCGAAAGTCAGCGCCGATTTGAGTGAGAAGGGATTGTCGAAGTTGATCTCTTCCGAGGAGGAATCGCCGTCCTTCGACCGCCAGAAGAGAAAGGCCGCCAGCAGCAGACCGGTGCCGCCGGTAACCATCATCGGCAGGGCGATGTTCGCCATCAGCTCCTGGTTGAAGACGCCGATCTGCAGCAGTACCCGGGGGAACATGACCGCGGAGGCCAGGATCACGGCGACGGCGAACATTCGACTTAGCTGGGGCAATTCCTTACTGCGCCCGGCGAAGCTGAGGGTGGTGACGGTGCTGGAAGCGAGCCCGCCGATGAGTCCCGTGAGAGGAATACCGGCGCTTGCGCCCACCGCCTTGCTGAGGACGTAGCCGACGAAACCAATGAGGGAGACCAGCACCACGATCAGCCATACCTTGAACGGTTTGATCGCGGAAAGCATGACCCTGATGAGTTCGGGCGCCATCGACCCTTGCAACTCGGTACCCGTGGTGACTGCCTCAAGCGCCTCAATATTGTGGCCCTTATACTCGGCGGATACGATATCGCCCTCTACTTCGTCGATCTCAAATAGCCCGATTTCCCCGCTGTCCTCGATATAGAGTGGTAGACTCATGCCCGGCTCGAACAGCGTTTGTCCCGATGTTTCGAATTCGATTTCGCCGTCAATGGTATCGACTGCGGTCACCGTGCCGATGGCCGAGGTGACGTAAGTATCCAGGGACTGATGGGGCAGGACGGGCAGCACGATGAAGGTGATTACCATGAACTTGAGCATGGCCTGGAGCTCGAACACCTGGATCTGCTTGCCAAACCTCTCGATTACGTGCTTTTCGGATAATACGATCAGCAGTACGATGGTCACAGCGATGGCCAGTTCCGTCGCACCGTGAACAACCAGCGCGCCCAGGAAAAATGTCACTATCACCGCCGCTTCGGTGGTAATGCCCGAATCGGCATCCTTGTCGCGACGCTGCTCCGCCCAGTAGCCGGATAGCAGCAGAGCCACTACCGCGCCAAGACCGGCAATAATGATCCAGTCGCTGTCGTACTGTAGTGCTCCGAAGGCGCTGATCGCACCGATTAGTGCAAAGATGACAAAATCGCGGACCGTGGCGTGGGGGTTTTCCGTTTGCCCCATCGATCGTTCGAGCCCGATCAGAAAGCCCAACAGGGCAGCCGTGCCAAAACTGAGAAAGCCGTTGATTAATTCTTGTTGTTCCATCGGGCAAGTCCTCGCTATTATTTTTAGTTTGTGGCTGTTTTTGAGTTAGTGGCAATTATTCTAAGCTAGCGGCAATTATTCTAAGTTAGTGAAAGCAGCGCCGCAATCAGCAATTCAGGGTCATACCATGGGGCACTTTGTTCGCTAATCAATCGAGTGTCAAGTACCTGGATGCCCAGTTCACCCATTAATTCACCCGAAAGTTGAGAGCCATAATCGCCCCGCTTGCTATCTATCAGTACGAAGTCCAGCAGCTTCTTATCCCTGTCGGCTTCATTCAGGTCGGCGCGCAGATAGTGCAGCAGGGTGGTTACCGCCTGGTTCATGTCCAGCCCAAGCTGCTCGGGGTCTGTGCCCAGATTGTGGATGTATACCCTGGGGCCGGTGTTCGCGGCGATGGCTGAGCCGACCCCCCCGGGTAGCAGGTTGGCGATCAGGCTGGTGTAAAAACTGCCCGGGGGGAAGCAGATAAGTTCCGCCCTTTCAATCAGTTTGCGGTTTCTTTTCCTGATCTGACTGCTGGCGGCAGTGAATTCACCAAGGCCCTTGCACAAATACAAGTGTTTAATCGGCGATGACAGCGGCGCGGTCTCCTTGCCGGTCAGCAGGTGCTGGCCGATAACGCGGCTGCCGTCCTGCAGTTCGGCGGCGAGATGCAGATTGTCATTGACCACCGCCCGCACCGTGCCCCGTGCCTCGACCAGTTTCGAAAACAGGAAAATGATGGGGTCCAGGTGAAAATGGTTATTGAGGTAACCACCGGACAGTATCAGGTTGCCGACGCTGGCGCCCCGCAGATCGAAATCCCCGGGCATTGCCTGGTGAAAGTAACCCATCTGGTTGCGGATCAGCCTTTGCATGGGATTGGATATGGCCTTTATCAGGGGGTCTTTGCCCTGGACCATCAATTCGAATTGCCGCCGTAGCTCTTGGTTGGATTCGGTGGCTGAAAATCGGTAATTGAACAACTGGAACACCTCGGGGTGTCCAATGACCGTGTCATCGGCCAGCGCCATCAGGCGACTTCTCAGGTCGCCGATAGCGGGCATGTCCAGCGCCAGCCGCAGGGTCTTTGAGCTGCCGCCGGAATCGAAGGGGGTGATCATGTGGATCGAGTTATAGGTATAGTTTTTGATGGCGCGACTGACGTCGTTGAGTGCCGAGCCGCCGCTAAAAAAAAGAATACCGGGGCCGAATTCCGGCGCCTTGCGGCAGCGGTGAATACGCAGCGAGTCGGGCAGTCGCACTGTACGTGTAACCGTGATGGGCTTCATTTAATATTCGTTACCAGGAGGAGGGTCTAAACATGTCCGATTGTTGTTGTTGGATTATAAGGTGTTATTGGATGTTATGGGTTTTGGGTATGTTTTGGGTATGTTTTGGGTATAAAGGAGGGGCTTCAGGATTAGCTAAAGCCCCCAGAGTGAGTAGCACCTTAGGAGTTAACGGCCCTGGCGGTGTCCTCTTCCGGTAGCACAATATTCAGCTCCAGCACCGAGCAGTCATCATTCTCGTCCAGTTGCACAGTTACCTGCTCCATGTCGATTTTGATGTACTTCTTGATGACCTCGAGGATCTCATCCTGCATTTTGGCGATGTAATCCGGATGTGAGTTATTGCTGCGTTCGTGGGCGACGATGATTTGCAGTCGCTCACGGGCGATAGATGCAGAATTGTCAGCACTTTTGCTGCGGAAAAAATCCAGGATACTCATGCGGCGCCTCCAAACATTCTCCGGAAAAATCCCTTCTGTGGCAATTCCAGGAAGCGGTGGGCCCGGGATTCCCCCAGCAGGCGGTCAACCGCATCGGCATAGGCCAGGCCGGCTTCTGTTGCTTCATCCAGTATCACCGGGACACCCTGGTTGGATGCCTTCAGCACCGCCTCAGATTCCGGGATCACGCCGAGTAGGGGGATTGCCAGAATATCTTCCACGTCCTCAACGCTGAGCATCTCGCCATTCTTTACCCGCTCCGGGTTGTAGCGTGTCAGCAACAGATGTTCCTTGACCGGTTCATCGCCTTTTTCCGCGCGTCGCGACTTGCTCTGCAGAATGCCTAGAATGCGATCGGAATCTCGTACCGACGAGACCTCCGGGTTGGTCACGACCACGGCTTCATCGGCAAAATACAGCGCCAGTTGTGCGCCTTTCTCAATGCCCGCAGGTGAATCGCAGACGATGAACTCGAAATCTTTCGCCAGCCCTGTCAACACACTCTCTACTCCTTCGAGGGTGAGTGCATCCTTGTCGCGGGTCTGGGAGGCCGGCAGAATAAACAGGCCGTCGGTGCGCTTGTCTTTGATCAGCGCTTGCTTGAGGGTTGCTTCCTCTTTGACGACGTTAACAAAATCGTAAACGACCCTGCGCTCGCAGCCCATGATAAGGTCGAGATTCCTCAGTCCTACATCAAAATCAATAATCACCGTTTTATGGCCATTTAAGGCCAGGCCGGTACCAATTGCGGCGCTGGTGGTTGTTTTACCAACACCCCCTTTACCTGAAGTTACTACTATTATCTTGGCCAATTCGGCGCTCCTTTCGTTTTACTATGTGAGTCGGTATAAATGGGTCGGTATGAAAATCTGATCCCGGCTGGTGCTAACTAATAGGTGCTACCTAATAGGTGCTGATTAACAGGTGCTAATTAACAGGTGCTAATTAATAGGTACTAATTAATAGGTACTACATTGCGGCAATGTGCAGTACATCTTCTTCCAAATATGCCTGTGCCGCTCCTTGCCTGAACTCTTCGGCGATGTTGTCGCTAACCAAAAAATTGCCTGCGATAGAAATAAGCTGGGGGTTCATTTTTCGGCAAAAAATTCGCGCGGTCTCGTCGCCATGGACACCCGCCAGAGCTCGGCCACGCAGTGCACCGTAGACATGGATGTGGCCGTCCGCCAATATCTCTGCGCCCTCGCTGACCGCGGCCATCACAATAAGGTCGGCGCCCTCGGCGTAGACTTGTTGCCCTGATCGCACCGGGCGGGTAATTACTTTGCCGGGTCTGCTGACGGGGCTTACTGCTGCCGCGGCCTTCAAGGCAGCATTTTTGTCGGCACTGGCTTGTTGTCTGCGAGCTTTGGCCGGGCGTGTCTTTTCTCGCAAGTCCGAGGGTGGTAGTAGCGCCAGCTCGGTGGCTTGAACGGCCTTGAGATAGCGAGTTCCCTCGTCTTTGAACGCTATGGGAAGCAGACCGCAAGCACGGCATTGGGCGAGAAGCAGGTTGAATTCCAGGGATGTACTGTCGGCAGATAGCTTTTCCAGGTTGATCAGAACCGGCGCTTGCTCAAACAATCGGGGGGAGCGCTCGATCTGGCGCTGGAGTTGCTCCACGAAAGTGTCGGGAGTATAGCGATAGAGCTCGATGACAATGACGGTGACCACGCTGCCTTTTAGCCGAAAATCAGCATCGTCCATTCAAAATTCCTGCATGCAGTGCATTAAAAATGCGATGTATTATCAAGCTTGTTAGCGATTAGTCAACAGGAAGGAACAAAAAAACGCAGCATACAGGCTAATAGTGCCTGTGCTGCTCATATTTCAATCAATAATGGAACGTCGCTTCGGCCAGCAGTTCGCCCTGGCTGTTTTCCAGCCTGACTTGCCAATCGCCCCGCATGCCCCGGGTGATATATTTGCTGGAGTGGCTGCGGTATTTATTCGACCACACTCCGACCTTGACCGTGGCGGTCGGCACGCCGTTGCGCAGCCAGCGATAACGGATCTTGCTGTCTTTCATATTGATGACTTCGGCAAACACATACACCGTGAGCACGCCATCGGCACTGTCATGGTCGTTGATATCCTCGAGAGCGCCCCGTGGCTCTTTATCCCGTATGCCGGCGGCCAACTGAAAGCGTTTGACTTTTGGTGAGATAACGCGGGTTTCGCCTGCTTGCAGCATGGCGGCTGCTTGCGATGTGCTCACTTCCGGCACTGGGGTTTCACTGGCTACACTTGTCGGCGCCGGTGATGCTTCATCGGGTGATGCTTCAGTCGTGAGCTCCGGCTCTTCCTGTGAGTGATCGAGCTGCGGCGATTCCGGGGGGCCGTCTGCTACGTCCTCGCCCTCTACTTTCTCCAACTCGGCGACGGCAGGTGGTGGAAGGCTTGCTTCTTTTGCTTCCGGCACGGTGGTGGGAGTTGGATCGCGGGTAACTTTGTCGTCTGCCTGGGTGTCGAGGGCATTGCTATCGAGGACAAGGTCACTGCTCGGTGGGGCGCCCGGGCCGTCGAATAAAAATTTCGCTGACAGCAGTCCCAGAACTAGCAGCACGGGCACGGCAACTACGGCAACACGGGCCCAGTTGGTCCGGTATTGTCCGGGTACGGAGCCGGAGCCGGTGGCTGTCGGCTTCATGACAACGCGAATTTTCAGGTTTTGCGGATCTTTTTTCATGGCGGCGGGCACTGTAACAGGGTTAGATCAATTCTCAAAGCTCTGCTCTGGAAATGAAGTCCACAGCATTTTTATTTGCGTAGCTGTTTCTTCAGTTCAATTAAAGATAGCAGTTCAATTAAAGATAGCAGTTTAAAAAGTGTTGCTGGACGGTTGTTACCGCGGGTGCAACCAGCCCGGTAAAAAGCTATAGGGATCCGTTGTTACGGATGTATTGCGCGGTATTTGCAGGGCGTCCAATTGTTGCAGCAAACTGCCATCCTTGCAGCCGTCAAACAGGTCGGTGCATCCGCCGATAAATTCACCGTTGATGAATATCTGCGGGAAGGTATTCCAGCCGGTTTTATTTCTCAGGACAGCCCGTATGTTACCGCCGCGATTATTGTCCAGGTATGCCACCGAATCCAGGTCGACAGAGCGATAGGTTATGCCGTATTCCGCCAGCACTTTGCGCACCGACCAGCAAAATTCGCACCATTCCAGCGCGAACATCACCACCGGGTTGCTGTCGTCACTGATCATGGCCGCCATTTCTCGAATCGCAGCCTCATCCAGTTCAGCGTCATCATCATTGGCCGCAGCTGCGGTAGCGACGTCGAAACGATAGCCCGGTGTAGAGCGGGATATGAGTTCTTCTTCCTCGGTCATTTCAGTTGCCACATCGTCGAACAAGGGCGTCGTTAAATAGCGCTCGCCGGTGTCGGGCAACATGCACAGGATATTGCTGCCTTCGGGGGCGCTCTCGGCCAGTTTGAGGGCGCCGGCCAGCGTTGCACCCGCCGAAATGCCGACGAAGATGCCCTCCTTTTGTGCCAGATCCCTGGCGCACTGTAGGGAGAAGTTGCCGTCGACAGGGATGTAGCCATCGATATGGTCGCTATCCAATGCTTGTTCAGCGAGTAGGGGCACAAAGTCCGGGGACCAGCCTTGCATCAGGTGCGGCCTGAAGTTCGGGTGACTTTCGCTGTGGGAGCCATCGGTGTTGCGCGCCTGGCGAATACCGCCGCCGAGCATCTGCGAGTTGTCCGGCTCGCAAACTATAATTTTGGTGTGTGGGCTTTTTTCCTTCAGCCCCCGTGACACGCCGTTCAGAGTGCCGCCGGTGCCGAAACCGCTGACCCAGTAGTCCAGCGATATATCGGCGAAGTCCTCAAGAATTTCCTGGGCCGTGGTTTGGTAATGGGTTTGGGCATTGGCGGGATTCTCGAACTGCCTGGGCTGCCACCAGCCATGCCTGGCGGCGAGTTCCTCTGCCTTTGCTACCATGCCTGAGCCCTTGTCCGATGCGGGCGTGAGTATCACCCTGGCGCCCAGGAAGCGAATCATCTTGCGTCGCTCCAGACTGAAGTTTTCGGCCATGGTGATGACCAGTGGGTAGCCGCGCTGCGCGCATACCATTGCCAGGCCAATACCGGTATTGCCACTGGTCGCCTCGACGATGGTTTGGCCGGCCTGCAGTTCGCCACTGCGCTCGCCATCTTCAATCACACCCAGTGCCAGCCGATCCTTGACCGAGCCCATGGGGTTGAAGGATTCCACCTTGACAAAGATATTGATCCCTTCCGGCCCCAACTTGTTGATCTTGACCACGGGGGTATTGCCAATCGTTTCAAGTATGTTGTTATAGCGTTTGCCCATTATTGTCTTTTCTCCTTAATGTTTCCGCTGCAAACCTGGTTTTCGGTTTTGCTGACAAGAATTCTTATTAAAACAGATAGTTAGCTTGCCGCAAAGATTTGAATTGGCCTGCAAATCCACCTAAATGTCGCTACCTCAATAACACAATGTGTAGTCCTTATTGACGTAACTCGCAATTTTTGTTTGAAGTTTAATCGCATTCGGACCAAATCTTGTTTACCATGGGGAAAAATAAGTAACAATAAACGCAGTGGAAATGCCTGTCTAATGGGCGAAACAAAATGCCTGTCTAATGGGCGAAACAAAATAAAAAAGGGAGAAAAAACCATGTTTGATGATGATCTCATACTATCCGGACGCGTTAAGAAAAAAGACTTCGAGCCACAGATACCCCAGCTGCGGGTCGATTTGGTCAACGCCCAGTTCGACCTCGATAAGGCCGATTTTTCTGTCATCCTGGTTATCGCCGGTGATGATCGAGTCGGCGCCAACCGTCTCTATGACCGACTCTGCGAATGGATGGATGCGCGCTTTATCGAAACCAACATATACGCTGAGCGCACAGACGAGGAGGCGCAGCGACCGCGATTCTGGCGTTACTGGCGGGCCTTGCCACCCAAGGGACGCATGGGCATGTTCGGCGGCGCGTGGTCGCTCAATGCGCTGGCCGATCGGCTCAACAAAACCCTGAGCAAAAAAACCTTTAACGAGCGACTGGAGAAAATCAACAATTTTGAGGGTGAACTGGCCGACGACGGCACCTTGATTCTCAAGTTCTGGGTGCACTTGCCCCCCGCGGAACTGAAAAAACGGCTCAAGGCAAACAGCAAAGATCCGGATCGCAGCTGGTGGGCCGAGGAGAGCGACTGGGAGATATTCGATAAATTTC
>CBDUUA010000073.1:0-8222 GCA_965370135.1 uncultured Cellvibrionales bacterium | reverse complement strand
CGGCCCTTGAAGTGCTGCCCTGGTATCAGCTCGACGCCTATGCGGGCACCATGTTGCGCGTTATGGATGGCTTTGTGCTGGTGTGGATCATCGTTATTTTCCTGGCGCTGTCCTTTGGCCTGGTCAATACCCTGGTGATGGCGGTGTTCGAGCGCGTACGGGAAATCGGTTTGATGCTGGCCCTGGGCATGCGGCCGGCTTATATCCTCTACCAGATATTGCTGGAATCCCTGTTCCTGATTGCCCTGGGCTTGCTGCTGGGGGACGTTCTGGCCCTGTTGACTATTCTGCCCCTGGCTGACGGCATCGATATTTCCGCGGTCGGCGAGGGCATGGAGATGTTTGGTGCCGGGAGTACGCTATACCCCGCCCTCAAATGGGATGATGTGGTGCTGGCGAATACGGTGGTTATTGTATTGGGCCTGCTCGCCAGCACACTGCCGGCCTGGCGGGCATCGCGCTACCAGCCGATCGAAGCCCTGACAAAAGCCTGAGTGAACCCCCTATGAGCAGTGTTCGTTGTGAAGCCCTCTGTAAAACCTTTCGCCAGGGGGAGGAAACCATTATTGGTCTCGATTGGGTCGACCTAACCCTTGAGCAGGGCGACTTTGTGTGTCTGTCCGGGCCGTCGGGATCGGGAAAAACCACCTTGCTCAATGCCATTGGCGGCCTGGATAAGCCCGATAGCGGTGCTATTAGCGTCGCTGGCAAGCGCATCGATCACCTCGGCAAGGGCGAGCTGGCGGATATGCGCTTGCACAATATCGGTTTCGTATTCCAGGCATATAATCTGATACCGGTGCTCAGCGCCATCGAAAATGTCGAATTTGTGATGCAGGTCCAGGGCGTTGCCGCGGCTGATCGCAGGGTGACCTCGATGGCAATACTGGAAGAAGTGGGCCTGCAGGGGATGGAGGATCGGCGTCCGGCGCAGTTGTCCGGCGGCCAACAACAGCGGGTGGCGGTGGCCCGCGCTATCGCCAGCCATCCGGCGCTGGTGTTGGCGGATGAGCCCACCGCCAACCTGGATTCAGTCACTGCGGCGCATTTGATGGATCTGTTTGTGGCCTTGAATCAAAATCACCGCACCACTTTCATTATTGCCACCCACGATACCCGGGTGATGGCCTACGCCCGGCGCCTTATAAAAATGCAGGACGGTAAAATCATCGACGATGTAATTCAGGGCGCAGCCGCAAAAGTCGGTTGAATACAGCGCCCCCGTGACCCCCAAAGCTGTGAACCGTTTTGCAAAAATTGATCGCCGGCTATGTGTCGCCCTGCTATCGGGGCTGTTGTGCGCCAACCACAGCGGAGCCGATGCCGGTCAGTGGCAGTACGGCGGCCATACCAAGGTGCAGTTTATTGCTTCCGGATACCCCGAGGATAGCCTGTTTCGCGAGGTGCTCGGGGCCAATAGCCAGGACTACAATTTTGATGGCCGCATGAACCTGCGCTACGACCATAAGGCCTGGGAGTTCGCCACCGCCTACCAGTTGATTATCCGCTACGGTGATACCGTACCCCTGTCTCGTAAACTGTCCGGCTTTATCACGATTCCTGAAAGCGTACCCGATGATTCCCTGCGCTTGTTCAATCTCACCGATACCATTGCCGATAGTGGCGATCTGGTCGCAGTACAGCGTCTGGATCGCCTGTATGTCGGCTACCGCAGTGAAGACTGGATCGTACGCGCCGGCCGCCAGGTTATAAGCTGGGGCAATGGCCTGGTTTATTCCGCCATGGATTTTATCAATCCCTTCGACCCTGCAGCGGTCGACAAAGAGTACAAAACCGGGGATGACATGCTGTATGGCCAGTATCTCCGGGGTAGTGGCGACGACCTGCAAGGGGTCTGGGTGCTGCGGCGCAACCCCGACACCGGCGATGTCGACAATGCCTACAGCACTCTTGCTGCTAAATATCACGGTTTTATCGGATCTTTCGAGTACGATGGGCTGCTATCGCAACACTATGGCGACACGGTGGCCGGCATCGGTGGCAATCACAGTGTGGGTGGGGCTATCTGGCGGGGGGATTTCACCCTGACTCGCACCGACACCGAAACCGTGCCCCTGGTGGTTACCAGCCTGTCATGGTCCTGGCTGTGGGGGGGCAAGAATGTCAGTGGTATTGTAGAGTATTTCTATAATGGCTTTGGCATTCGCGGCGGCGAGTACAGCGAGGCAGCGCTGCTTGCGGCGCCGGATTTGACCGCGCGGCTGGCCCGGGGTGAGTTATTTACCCTGGGGCGGAATTATATCGTGACCTCGGCGATGATCGAGCTCACGCCGCTGTTTATCATTACGCCGAATATCTTTACCAATCTCGACGACCCCTCTGCGCTGCTGCAACTGGTCGCGCAGTTCGATATTGCCCAGAACCTGCAATTGCTGGCTGCTGCCAATATGCCGATCGGCGCCCCGGGTACCGAATATGGCGGTATCGATTCCGGCATCGACGGGCTCTATTTAAGCGTCGGCGCCGCACTCTTTTTGCAACTCGCCTGGTATTTTTAACCGCTGTTAGCTGCGCAATTGCACAGCTTTGCTATATTGGAACTAGCTAGCCTGGCAGCCGCACTGTGCATCGCCGGGGTGTAGTGTGTATGGTGTTACCCAATAAATTGAGGTCGCGTGTTGAGCACCGGCAAAAGTGTTAAGTGGCTCACAGAGTGGCTTGAGGAATGGTATGGATATAACGGAATTATTGGCCTTTAGCGCCAAGCAAGGCGCATCGGATCTGCATTTGTCGGCGGGCCTGCCTCCCATGATACGAGTCGACGGCGATGTGCGCCGCATCAATTTGCCGCCAATGGAGCACAAAGAAGTGCACCGTATGATCTATGAAATCATGAACGATCGCCAGCGCAAGGACTACGAAGAGTTTCTGGAGACGGATTTCTCCTTTGAAGTGCCCGGTGTGGCGCGATTTCGGGTCAATGCGTTTACCCAGAACCGCGGTGGCGGCGCGGTGTTCAGGACCATTCCCTCCAAAGTCTTGACCCTCGAAGACCTGGGTATGGGCCAGGTGTTTCGCGATATATCGATGAAACCCCGCGGTCTGGTGCTGGTGACGGGGCCCACGGGCTCGGGTAAGTCGACCAGCCTTGCGGCGATGATGGATTACATCAATGATAATAAGTACGATCATGTGCTCACCATCGAGGATCCCATCGAATTTGTTCACGAGAGCAAGAAGTGCCTGATAAACCAGCGCGAAGTCCACCGGGATACCCATGGTTTTAACGAGGCCCTGCGCTCGGCATTGCGGGAAGATCCCGATATTATCCTGGTCGGCGAGATGCGCGACCTCGAAACCATTCGTCTGGCCTTGACTGCGGCGGAGACGGGCCATCTGGTGTTCGGCACCTTGCATACCACATCGGCAGCCAAGACCATTGACCGGGTGGTCGATGTTTTTCCGGCCCAGGAAAAATCCATGGTGCGGTCCATGTTGTCGGAGTCACTGCAGGCGGTTATCTCGCAGACCCTATTGAAGAAAGTTGGTGGCGGCCGCGTGGCGGCCCATGAGATCATGATGGGCACCCCGGCCATTCGCAACCTGATCCGCGAGGACAAAATTGCCCAGATGTACTCCGCCATACAGACTGGCGGTGCTATCGGTATGACGACCCTGGACCAGACTTTGAGCGATATGGTTCAACGCCGCTTGATCACCCGCGAAGCAGCTCGTGAAAAAGCCAAAATGCCGGAAAATTTCTAGCTGTCGGTCACGCGTAAAGCACAGAGGAGTTAGCGCCATGGAAATGGAAAAATTACTCATGCTGATGGTGGAAAAAACCGCCTCGGACTTGTTTATTACCGCGGGTATGCCGCCGTCAATCAAGGTCAACGGCAAAATATTGCCGGTGACCAAGCAGGCGCTCACCCCGGAGCAGGCCCGTGAAATTGTGCTGGGTGTGATGAACGACAAACAGCGCAAGGAGTTTATCGCCACCAAAGAGCTGAACTTTGCAATTTCCGCCCGAGGTGTCGGCCGCTTCAGGGCCAGCGCTTTTTATCAGCGCAATTTGGCCGGTATGGTGCTGCGCCGCATAGAAACTCGCATACCCACACCGGAAGAGCTGCTGCTGCCCGAGATCATCAAGGAGCTGGCCATGACCAAGCGCGGCCTGGTGATTTTTGTCGGTGCTACCGGTACCGGTAAATCGACCTCGCTGGCTTCGATGATCGGTTATCGCAATCATAACTCCAGCGGTCACATCATCACCATCGAGGATCCGATCGAATTTATTCACCCCCATGATAACTGCATTGTCTCCCAGCGTGAGGTTGGCATCGATACCAAGTCTTTTGAGGCGGCGCTGCAAAACACCTTGCGCCAGGCGCCGGATGTCATTTTGATCGGCGAGGTTCGGTCACGGGAAACCATGGAGCACGCCATCGCATTTGCCGAGACCGGGCACCTGGTGCTGTGCACCCTGCACGCCAATAATGCCAACCAGGCGCTGGATCGAATCATTCACTTTTTTGCGGCAGATCGCCATCAGCAGTTGTTTATGGACTTGTCGCTGAACCTGAAGGGCATCGTCGCGCAGCAGCTTATTCCGACACCGGACGGCAACGGCCGTCGAGCCTGTATTGAGGTCTTGCTCAATACCCCCCTGGCGTCTGACCTGATCAAAAAAGGTGATGTTCAGAAGCTCAAGGAATTGATGAAACGCTCCCGGGAGCAGGGTATGCAGACCTTTGACCAGGCGCTATACGATCTCTACGCCGAGGGCAGCATCACCTATGAAGACGCCCTTGCCCATGCTGACTCCGCCAACGACTTGCGACTGCTGATCAAGCTGGGCGCGGATAATAATAGCGCCCAACTCGGTCAGGCCATTAACGGCATGAGCATGGAAAACACCGAGGATGATGAGTACCAGATGGGTGGCCGTTTCTAGGCGCCTTTCGTGTTTAGCTCTGCTCGGCAAGCCAATGCTCAAGAATGACCACGGCGGCGATACTATCGATGGCGCCGCCCTGTCGGCGGTTTGAGGCGTGCTCGGGGAATCGACTCCTGGCTTCGAAGCTGCTGAGGCGCTCGTCCTGGCACTGAACCGATAGTCCAAAGCGACCGTGAATACGATTGGCGAATCTGCGCGCCCTGCGCGACATCTCCGATTCGCTGCCGTCCATATTGAGGGGTAGGCCCACCAGCACCAGCTGGGGTTGCCACTGCTGCAACAAGGCCTCAATTTGATCCCAGGGCGGGCCTCCGTCCCGGGTTTTCAAATGGTTTAACGCGGATGCGGTATCGGTGATAGTCTGGCCAACGGCGACCCCCAGGTATCGGCTGCCGAAGTCAAAGGCCAGTATCGTGCCCTGGGTTTTTGTCGGTGTCATGTTTGCATCAATAGCGGGGGGGAGGTGGTTGGCTCAAGCGTGGCCGGCGTCGGCTGACAACAAATCCAGGTTGATGCCCAATTTGCTGGCAGCCCTGCCGGCCTTATGCTCAAAGGCTATATCGAACAGAATCTGCTGATCGGCCTCCAGGGTGAGCCAGAAATTCTGTGCCAACTCATCTTCCAATTGACCCTCGCCCCAACCGGCGTAGCCGAGCGCCATCAAGCTCCTGCTCGGTCCTCTGCCCTCCGCCAGGGCGATGATAATATCCATTGAGGTGGAGAGCTCAATATCGGGAGTGATGGTGAGACTCGACTCCCAGTGCTGATTGCCAGCAGGGTGCAGGATAAAACCCCGATCCATATGTACGGGGCCACCGGCAAGCACCGGTGCATCGCCGTTGCAGTCACCCTCGAGTTCCAGTTGTTCGAACACCTCGCGCCAGCAGAGATCGAGGGGATGGTTGACCACGATCCCCATCGCGCCGTTCGCATTGTGTTCGCAAATATAGGTCAATGAGTGGGCGAACATGGGGTCGCACAGGCCGGGCATGGCGATAAGAAAGTGGTCTGTTAAACACTGAAAATCTGCTGCGTTTGACATAGGCTCCCCCGACGACAACATGGGGCTACTATACTACGAAGGCCTCGGGCCCGCCAATCAGCCGCTACTGGTGAGCATATTATTGCGGAATTGCCAAGTGCGTATAATTTCGAGTATATCGGCTTTTTCGCGCAACGCATCCGGGAAGGGCGTGAACGGTGCGGCCAATTTGACCGAGCGAATGGCGGCTTGATCCAGTATGCTCTTGCCGGAGGATGCCAGCACGTCGATGCGCTTGATACTGCCGTCGGGCAACAGGGCGACCACCAGTCGAACATCGCCGAATATTTTATTGCGGCGGGCTTCATCCGGATAGTATTGATTGCCTACCTGCTCGACTTTTTGCTGCCACTCTAATTGATAGCGGGCGTCATCGGATTGCAGTGTTGCCACTGAAGTTATGCGATGCACCTTGGGTCGACGGGTGTAGGATCGGCGTTGCCGATCCAGTTTCGCTTCCAGGCTTTGTATCTGTTGTTCGGGCTCATCCACCTGCTGATCCAGGGGCGATTGACTCAGGATTTCTGGTTGCTGTTCCCGGGTGCTGGCGGTGCGAATTGCCGAATCCAGTGCCCTGCTGACCAGGGTATTGGGAATCAGCAGTGCGGTCTGCGCGGGCCGCGCTGCAAGCTCACTGGTTTCGCGAATCACATTGTCTGCCATGGGCGCCAGGTCGGTCGTGGTCAGTTCCTGCTTCTCATCCAGCGAGCCGCTCCCCTGCTGGTGATGCTGGGCCAGGAAATCGGCTTTATCGGGAGCGGCGAGGCTTTTATGGGGCGCCAGGGTAATCTCAAGTCTCGGTGGCGTGCGCACCGATTGTTCAAGAACAAAACCGAGGCCGAACAAGAGTGCTCCGTGGACGACTATAGCCAACAGGGTTGAGACACTAATCCGATCAATATCCCGATCGAGGGCATAGCTTGCCGACATGGCTTCTCTCGTTGCTGCTATCGCTGTTCCAGTTTGTTGCTGATGCAATCCATCAGCTTGCCACTAATGTCAGTGTCGTAGGCGGTATCGATTTCACGAATGCAGGTCGGACTGGTTACATTGATTTCGGTGAGATAATCACCAATAACATCCAAGCCTACGAACAGCAAATTCTTCGCTTTAAGCGTAGGCCCCACTTGCTCACAAATCCAGCGATCATGGGCCGATAGCGGACGCGCTTCTCCCCGACCGCCGGCGGCGAGATTGCCGCGGGTTTCGCCGCTGGCTGGTATCCGTGCCAGGCAGTAAGGTATCGGTTCGCCATCGATCATCAGTATACGCTTGTCACCCTGCGCTATTTCGGGAATAAATCGTTGGGCCATGATGGTTCGCTGTTCAAAATCGGTCAGCGTTTCAATAATGACGGATATATTGGGATCATCGTGCCTCAGGCGAAAAATCATGGTGCCTCCCATACCGTCCAGAGGTTTCATGATGACATCCCGGTGTTGCGCCAAAAAGTGGCGCAATTGCGCGGCATTCCGGCTTACCAGCAGGGGAGGTGTGCAGTTTGTGAACTGCGTCGCAAATATTTTTTCGTTGCAGTCACGCAAACTGGAGGGCTTATTTACCACCAGCACGCCCTCTTTTTCGGCGGCATCGAGCATGTAGGTGGTGTAGATATATTCGTTGTCAAATGGCGGGTCCTTGCGCATCAGCAGCACGTCAAATTCTGCCAGCGGCAGGGACCGTGAAGGCGCCGCCGAGTACCAGTTATCGGGGTCAAAACTGAGCGCTTCCAGGCTCTGGGTGCGTGCCATGGCTCGCCCGGAATCCAGATATAAATCAGACTGTTGCATGTAGTCGACGCGCCAGCCACGAGCCTGGGCGGCGACTAGCATCGACAGTGTGGAGTCCTTCTTGACATTGATGTTTTCAATGGCGTCCATGATGACGCCCAGTCGAATAGTCATGATCGATTTCCGTCCCTATAAAGGTTTTGACTGATGCTGTATTGCCTGAACTCTATGGTACTTCGCCGGGGCATAAACAGGGAAAATTTACCTGCAAATCGCGCTGTAAAATTATCCCCCGCGAATTGTGCAAAATTTCACAACAAAATCTATAGTTATTCAAGCGTATCGATTACAGCTCGAAGCAAATGCGAGCCATCAACGGCAACGGCTTTTCAGCCCGTTCGTTGTCATCAAAGGGAATGATTTTATGGAAGTCAATTTTGAAAGTCTAAAGGTTATGGTGGTCGACGATAGTAAAACTATCAGGCGCACTGCTGAAACATTGCTCAAAAAGGTCGGCTGCACTGTAGTGACC
>CBDUUA010000072.1:0-8231 GCA_965370135.1 uncultured Cellvibrionales bacterium | reverse complement strand
GCTTATCCGGGGGGAGATGCTACCAGTAGTTGGTAGAGCTGCCCCGCCAGGTCGTTGCTGAGCTGATCCCGGGCGCGCTGTTTGACCATGCCTTCGTCGGTGGCCGACACTTTGATCGGCCAGCGCCTGGTGGCGATGGATTCATTATTGTGGCGCAGGCTGAGTTGCATGGAGCCTCGCAGCCAGTACCAGCCCTGTTTTTCCTGTACCGGCGTTGTATCCAGCGCACCCCACACCTGGTAGGCGGAGTCCTGTTTGAACTGTATGCCCAGTGTGGCGATGGCAGACTGCACCGCATCCAGCATCGATGGTTTGGCGGCCTGGGCGCCAAACTGCAAGGTTGACAGACCCTTGCGTATCATAGATTCGATATCGGCCTGGCTCTGGGCGCTGGGGATGCCCCTGCCGCTGAGTACGGCGAGGCTGCGGTTGGCGTTGTCGCGGTGCTGTTGTATCTGCCGCGCCTGCTCCAGTGCGCCCAGGGCGGCGACCGGATTGGGGGCGCGATTGCCGGCAAAGGCAATCAGTTCCTGCGTCTGCTTGTCTGCCTGATGCACGGTGCTGCGAAAGCGACGGGCGGCGGGCGCCTTTTCCAGGATAGCCAGGCTGTAATCGCTACCATCCTCTGTATGCCAGTGTTCCACCACCCTGGCCCCTTGCAGCACTTGTCGGGCCTCGGTGCTTACCGCGCGAGAGGCTTGCTGTGTATTACTGACGACACTGTTGCCGGCGACGGTGTCGATCCGGGCTGCGGAGAAGTCCATGCTGCTGTCGGCGACTGCCACCTCAAATATTTTGGCGACATTGGCCAGCGCACGGGCGTCCGCTGCCTCTCGGTTGTCCGCCTGTCCGGTAGCGCTGAGATAGCGGCTTGCCGGATAACTGGTTTCTGCATTGTTGAGCCACTCGGGCTCTTTGGGTGTTGAACTACAGGCGCCCAGTTGTACCAGCAGCCACAAACCGGTGGCTGCTATGGCCAATCGACGCAGCAGCTTTGGCAGTGAGTATTGCTTATAGATCGGCAGGTTTCGCCGGCAAGCCGGTAGCAATCGCTGCATGTGCATCATGTGCATATAGGCACTCCTGTACTATTTATAGTATTGCTGACTACTGTAACTGAAAAAAGTCTGGCTGATCTCGGGCGCCAGCAGTACCATCTTTTGGCCGGCTTTTATGCTAACTGATCGCGGCGTCCCCTGGGGTTGGTCGTTGCTACTGCGCCCCGGCAGCGGGATGTGATACCGCCCCGCGGGAACGGGTATGCGTGCAATCTGTATAGTGGAAGGTAGCATGTTCCAGCTGCGAGTGTCGGCGATCTCGCTAAAGATCGTCACCAGGTTGGCCAGTATCGCTGCCAGTTGACTATCGTTCCGGGCCGCCCGCACCGCCTGGTGTTTGCTTATGATACGCGCCAGTGACATCGCATAGATTTCAGGCTGCCGGGCGTCCAGCGCCTGCCGCGCCAGTGTTTCGATATCCTCTAACACTTCTGTGCTATAGGGTTGCCCGGCAATCTCCATGCTCAGATGGCGCGGGCGGTATGTCGATGGTGGATAGTAGGGTAGGGCCAGCGATACAGTGTGTTCCAGCTCCGGCACGTACACGGAAATAAAGCGCTGGTGTATGTTGCTGACCACGCCGTCCCAATAAAAAATAATCAACTCGCCTTCATCGGCTTGCGCCTGTCGCGCCGGGTAGCCAAATTGTCTGACGTAAGCCTGGTATTCGTCGTCGAGGTGCTGTCGTTGACTGGTCTTCAGCAGGCTGTCCATGAGCGCTTTGGGCAAGACCTGTCCGCGCCGCTGCATGATTTCGGCCGCCTTGCGATAGCTGATCATGGCGTCATCCCACTCGCCTTCCAGTTCAAAGATCAAACCTGATAGAAAACGGGCGCTGGCCAGCTGGCCCCGAAGCAATTCCTTGTCAGCCAGTTGATTCATCAGCACATCGGCTTGCAAGGCTTCAACCCTGGCGCCGTCGAGGTCACCCTGCATCAGGTAGCAGATGGCGAGTAATTCGTTTATCAGCACTCGCTCACCTGGGGTTCCGCTGTAAGCCCTGAGGGTTTCGTTGATGGTGCCGGCCGCGAGGTTCTCGCTCAGGCTCAGTGCCTGTAATTGCTCGAGGTGCGCCTTGGCGGATTGCAGTGCGCTGATACTGCCTTCGAAATCACCGGTGAGCAATTTCAAGATGCCCAGATCCAGTAAATACTGGCCACGATCACGCTTAGGCGCCTCGAGTCGGGTAAGTGCCGCCAGCGCAAATTCGGGTGAGACGGCTCTCAGGTCGGCCGCTAGCTCATTGACCTGGCGATGGTGGAAGGCGCAGCCGGACAGCGGCGCCATAAGACATATTGTAAGATTTAGCGTAAGGCTTAGCGTGATAGTTAGTAGGGTGGCGGTGTAACAGCGCACCCTTTTTATTACACCATTGAAGTGAGAGGGTCTGTTTGATGCGGTATCAGGCAATATCACCTGGATGGAGTATTAGGGGCGAAATTTGGCATTCTTGACCAGTTTTTTGATTTTTTTCTGTCCCAGCCATACCTTGCGGTTGTCAGTCATGCTGATCATGGTGAGGTCGACCTGGTAGTAGCGAACCTGTTCACTGGCATTGGCATCGATAATGGTATTGATTTGCCCTTTAAGCATAAAGTCGGCGCCGACTTCCTGGCCGGGGGCATTGCGGGTAGCGTCGCTGGCATTGAGATCCTGGTCAATGCGCTCTTCCCTGACTTCGTCGCGCTCGCCGCTGGCGGCGACAAACTCGACACGGCCGGAGTTGACCAGTGCGCGTTCCATGTCGGCAGTAAAGGTATTGACGTTGAT
Organism: uncultured Cellvibrionales bacterium; assembly: GCA_965370135.1. Classification (GTDB taxonomy): domain Bacteria; phylum Pseudomonadota; class Gammaproteobacteria; order Pseudomonadales; family JAHEGP01; genus JAHEGP01. The sequence goes on along the minus strand of CBDUUA010000072.1, from coordinate 5,403 downwards.
GTGTTCGTGGCTCAGGTTGCGCACCGTGCCAACAATGACGGCGGGGGGATGGCCATTTTGCTGGCGAAAATTGGAAATCCAGGGGCGAGACAGGGCATCCTGGATCATCTCCTCGGCCACCATACGCGAGTCCGAGTCATTCCATGCGCCGCTGAGGTCGATGGTTTCATCCGGGTCGACACGGGTGACCTGGGTGCTGCAGCCGCCGAGCAGCAGGGTGAAAATACTAAGGGCCAGCCACTGTTTCATCATTCTTGCCCCTCGATAAAGCGATCAAAATTGGCGTCGGCATTCTTTTGGTAGTACTGCTTGAAATTGTCACTGAGCTTGTTGGCAGTAGCCATCGCCTTGTCCATGGATTTGGTATCCAGCTCGGCCAGTGCGTAGATAATGCCGGTTTTGCTATCCTTCCAATGGCCGAGAATACGGGCGCCGCTGAGTGCCTGCTGGGTGCTGCTGGAAATTTCACGCTCTACGCTGTAGTCGGATTCACCACCGCTGCTGGCGGTGTAGTCGGAGAGGGTATCCTTCATGATAGTGGACAATACCCGGGCAATCTCGGCCCTGGCGCGGTTGTCGGCGGTGGCTTTTTGTAGTGACTCATCCCCCATTGAGGGAGCTTCACCGCGGCCGTGAATCAATCGGTCATCTTTATTTTTTACCGCCTGGGTGCCTTCGTTGACCCAGTCCGGCGCACCCTTGATCTGGAGATCACTTTTGATCCGGGTGCTGCCACTACAAGCTGCCAGCCAGGTGGTGACTAGCAACAGGATCCATATTCGTAGTGCTGGTTTCATATCGCTTCGCTCCCAATTCGAGGTCATCATGGCCTCTTGACAGACTGAAGAATACTCCAGAATTGGCGACTGCGCGACTTGAGCGCAGTTAAGTAGTCCGAGGGCAGGATAATAAGCATGACAAGTGAAGGAGGGCTGGCTTATAGGCTGTACAAATATACAGCATGGCTGCCAGAATGCAATCAGCGTGATGACCGCGATGGCAAGGTGAAGGGAGCAACGGGCCACCGATACCTCGGTGGCCGTTGTCGCGATACTTAGAGCAAGGCTTAGCGCACGAGTTTAAATCTAGTGATGGTATTGTGTTGTTTCTGGTTGAATGCAGGGCTGTTGCTTGTTTCTATATAGATAATGCTTCAAGCCGTCTGCGGCGGCTTGCTTGCTGGAATAGGGGCCCTCCACGGTTTGCTCCCGGGTCGTGAAGTGCCACTCGTTGTTAAGCTTCATATAGCGATCACAGCGGAAGTGATCCTGGAATCCGGCTTCGCCTGCACGTACCTGCATAATGTTGTTCTCCTATGTGTCGGGAAAGGCTGCTGTTACCCGAATGCCGCGCCGGCAATCCGGGCGGGGCAAGCTGGTATGGGTAGCGTAGAATGGGTAAGTAATATGGGTAACCTGATATTGGTAAGCGATTTCAGCGTCCGGGCCAATATAGATTTAATAATGAGAAACAGCTAGCTGAAACAATGGCAATAGGTCACAAGCGCTGATACGAGCTTGTAGGTGACAAGTTTTTCGGACTTTGCTGTGTGGTGTAAAAAAACGCTGTACCGTGCTGATCAGGTCGAGGTGTTTATGAACCGAGTGAGAGCCGCAGTGTCGCTGCCGGGCGCCGAGCTGAGTTTAGTGTTGGTCACTATCATCGCGGCGATCGGCTGGGTGTTATCGAAATACGCGTTGCTGGAGTTCGCGCCCTTCACCTTTCTCGCGCTGCGATTTTTACTGGCGGGCCTGGTGCTGGCGGTGCCGGGTTGGTCTCAGCTGCAAAAGCTGACCGCGCAGCAATACCGGCGTAGTGTGGCCACCGGAGTGGTTATGGGGATCTCCCTGCTGATCTGGATACTGGCCCTGCAAGGCACTGAAAACGTAGGTGTTGGCGCTTTTATCATTAGCCTGAATGTCGTGGGCGTGCCCATTATCGGCCGTGTATTGTTCGGCCAGGTGGTCGGCCCGGGGTTGATGCTGGCGCTGCTGCCGGCGCTATTGGGCCTGGCCATGCTGGTCATGGACAAGGGCATGGTACTGGATGCCGACCAGGGACTGTTTGTGATCGCCATGCTGGGATTTTCCCTGCACCTCAATTTGAGCAGCACCTATGTGCAACAGGTTCCGGCGCTGGCATTGTCGGCGCTGCAACTCATTACTACCGGGATTATTGCCGGTATCGCGGCACTGCTGACGGAAAGCTGGAATCCCGAACTGTCGAACACCGCGTGGCTGATATTACTGCTATCCGCCCTGTTTGCCACCAGCCTGCGTTTTGCCATCCAGAACCGGGTGTTGCAAAAGGTCAGCGCCAGCCATGCCAGTATGATCTTCCTGGCCGAACCGGTTTGGGCCGCGCTGCTGTCAGCACTGCTTTTGGGGGAACGCATGTCGTGGAACCAACTGCTGGGTTGCCTGCTTATCCTGCTCGCCCTGCTGGTCTATCGGCTGCGGACCTTGAAATCCCTGCGGCAGTATTTTCGATAAGTTATTCTTGATAAGTTCTTCTCGATAATTTTCAGGCGGGGGCGGTCAGTATAAGCAGGCCTGCCAGAATCAATAGCAGCGCGCTAGCCCAGGTATGTACCGGCCGCTGGTAGAACAGTTTTTCTGTCAGTACGAAGGCGCTGAGCAGGGCTATCCACAGCAGATTCATCACCCCGGCGACAAACAGCAGCAGCATCAGGGACCAGCAGCAGCCCAGGCAATAGGCGCCGTGGCGCAGCCCCATGCTGAAAGCCCCCAGGGTACCACTACGCCAGTGATGTTGGATAAACAACAGTGGCGAGCGGCACTGGCGCAAGCAGGCCTGCTTCAGGGGGCTGCATTGGTAAATGCCGGCGACGATGAGTAGCGCCCCGCTGAAGGTCTGGTTGTTGCTCACCATCATCGGCGACAACAAGGCCTCGCCTTGCAGCAGCCATTGCAAGGCGGTTGCGGCCGCGCTGAACAGGGTCCAGATGGCGAGGTAGCCAAGGCTGAATGCCGCGACCGGGCTGCACCAACCCGCCGATACCTGCTGTCTTTGCGCCTGCGAATACAGCAATATCATCGGTGCTGCGCTGGGCAGCATCATGCCCACCATCATGATGGTCCACATGGCAAACATCAAAAGAAGATCGCCGGTGCTCCAGTGCTTGATCTCGGTCATCGCCATGGCAGAGGGCATTGCGCCCATCTGCAGGTAGAGGGTGAGCAGGTAGGCCCAGGCCAGCGTGGTTACCAGAATCAGCGCACCCCAAACCAGCAGCCGGTCGCGCCGCAACAAGGCTTCCACGCCACGGTATTCGGCGGCGGTCCGGGCGTGGAGCGGCGCCGGCAAGAGCTAATGCACCACGCCGTTCTGGGTCATGTGGATATGGCAAAAATGCGCATGGCACTGCTCGGTTTGCATGGGTACGCCGCCATTGGCATTGATGCTGGAACTACCGTACTCGGCCTCGCTGTACTCGAAGCCCTCCGGCAGTAATACCCGGGCCCGGTGCTGCTCACCGGTGATCGGGTTGAGGATGGGTTCGCCAGTGGATTCCAGTATGCCGGGCACCACTGCGTGTCCGGTGCGTGCCTGGATATCCACATCCAGTTCAATAGGCACGAAGCGGGGCTCCAGCATCTCGGTAATGGTGCCGCTGAAGACCTGGAAAATGGTTGCTCCCGGGGCCGTTTCCTGTCCCGACAAAATAGTCAGCAATGCTTGTCGCTGATCATCGTCGGCGCCTTCATCAATAAAGACCTGGCAGCGGCCATTGCCCTCATGGATGGCCTTGGGCCAGGCCAGGGTTGAAATCCAGCGCAGTCCGTCGAGCCGGGTGGTATCGAAATGCCCGGTCTCGATTTGCATGGCGACCGTCGCCATGCAATTGCCATGGGTGGGTAGCGCCATAAATTGACAGGGACAGCCGAAGTCACAGTTGCAGGCAGAGAACTCGGTACCTTTCATACACCAATCAATCATGGCCATGGTCTGGTACTCCTTGTTTAATTGTTCTATTTAAAGGTGGTTTGCCGATAGACTGCTGACTGATCGGGAGACTGACCGCAAGTGTAACCCAGGGACACGATAGTGCTTATCACATTTTGGCATTAGCTGGGCTGTTCAAATGGGTAAATGTTATAAGGCGCCGGCGCCGCTATTTGATCTCGACCTGTCCCAGTGCGTGGCGGCTATCGTCGGGGTCGACATAGTAGACTTGATAGACTTGTGCCGGGGCGTGTCGTAGCGGCGCCGGTCCGCACACCGCGGAAGGCGCCTGGCTACCCTGCACAGCGGTAAAAACCTGCAAGTAGATCGTATCGTCTTCTACCCAGGCGCTGCTTTTCGACCATGCCAGGCCGGAGTGGATGGTAGTCGGCGTCACTGTTATCGCTTTAATGCCCGATACATTGCACTCGACGGCTAGCCACCAGCGGTTATTTTTCCTGAAGGTCTGTTCAGTGCGAATGCCGCCTCGCGCCTCGATAAAGGCCAGGCTTCTGGCTTGTTCAAAGGGTGGCGTTGCCTGGCTTGCCGTGGCCGCTGCCAGCAAGGTTGCAGTAACGAAAGGAGCTAGTGTTTTCATGGGACAACCTCGTTCGGCGATAGCCGTGCACGATCAGATGCTGCCAGTATAGGGCCTGCGGTTTACAAATTCGATAGATAGCTGACACCGCCCAATTGGCTTGCCGCTCGCTCGATACTGGCGCCGCGTTGTCGTACATAGTCGGAGGGCTGGGCGGCGGACATTGTTTTTGGATTGGGTAGTATGGCGGCCAGCAGTGCCGCCTCTTTCATTGACAGCTTATCGGCAGAGGTGTTGAACAGTAGCCGGCTGGCGGCGCCGGCGCCATAGATGGCGGGGCCAAACTCGGCAACATTGAGGTAGACCTCCAGAATCCGCTGTTTGGGCCAAAGTATCTCCAACCACAGGGTGAGCCAGGCCTCGAGCCCCTTGCGCAGGTAGCTGCGACCGGGCCAGAGAAACAGGTTTTTCGCCAACTGCTGCGTCAGGGTGCTGGCGCCGCGACCGGGGCTGCCTTGTTGCTCCAGTACCGCTTGAATCTGGCTGAGATCGAAGCCGTGATGCAGCGGAAACTTCTGGTCCTCGGCGGCGATGACGGCAATGGCCAGCTGTGGCGAGATCTGCGCCATGGGCCGCCAGCGGTAGTTGATGGCGTGTTCTCGTTGCAGTGCATCGCGCAGCATAAAGGCAGTGGTCGGTGGATTGAGCCAGCGCCAGGGGAGCACCAACATTATGGTGAGGACGATCAGTGCGACCATCCCATTGAGCAGCCAATACCATAGCCTGCGGCGGGTGGGAGACTTGCTGCGCATGGCGGCCAGGGAGATACCCTTGTTGGGAAAGTAGCAAGCATAGGGCTAAATCCTGGTGCTGTGAAGTGCGATGGCCGTGGCGCCGTG
>CBDUUA010000071.1:0-8263 GCA_965370135.1 uncultured Cellvibrionales bacterium | reverse complement strand
GGAAGCAAGGCTTCCAGAATCCAGTGCGACATAGCTGGGATGCGTTCTTGCGTGGTATGTCTGAAACGGAAAAGCCGGACGTAGCGCTGTTCAAGCCAATACAGCGTGCAATGACATTGTATGGGGCCTTTGTTGGTGGTCGCGACAGGGCTGCCGACACTCAGTCCAGCACTCAGTCCGACACTCAGTCCGACACTCAGTCTGACAATTTACGCGATGACGATGAGGCTGATATTTTTCTTGAAAGCATGCAGTTTCTGGAGGATGTAGGTAATCTATTGAAGCTGCAGTAACTGCGAGGCAGCCCGTGTCTTCACGGCAAGGAGTGGCTTCACCACGCTTGAGCGAGGGCATAAATTTCAGCCATTGCGCAAGATTCGGCTTGGCATCCGACATTGGCTTCGACAGACTGTCCCCACCGGGATTGGAGGTGGGGCATGAGTCGAGATTACCAGCGGGTGGCCGCAGCGATTCACTACATTAATGAGCATGCCAGGGAGCAGCCGTCGCTGTCGCAGTTGGCGCAGCACATGCACTTGAGCCCCTGCCATGCCCAGCGTCTGTTCAGTCGGTGGGCCGGAATAAGCCCCAAGCAGTTTCTGCAATTTTTAACGGTGCAACAGGCCAAGCGAGCGCTGGCGAGATCCGATACCTTGTTGGCGTGTGCCCATGGTGCGGGTCTTAGTGGCGGCGGGCGTTTGCATGACCACTTCGTTACCTTGGAGGCCATGAGCCCGCAGGAATACCGCAGTGGTGGCGAGGGCTTGCAGTTGCGTTATGATCTGGCTGACACGCCTTTTGGCCAGGCGCTGGTGGTGAAAACTCCCCGGGGCGGAATTTGTCATTTGTCTTTTATGGATCAGGTGCCGGCCGATGTGCTGCACCAGGCTCGTCAACAGTGGCCCGGGGCCAGCTGGCTGCAGGAGTCCTCACTGGCGCGGGACTTGCTGGAGCCCTTGTTCAGTTCTGCTGCCATGCCTGGCCCCATCACCCTGAGTGTCGTGACCACCAATTTTCGTTTGCAAGTATGGCGGGCCTTGTTATCGGTGCCGGAAGGCGAGCTGGTATCCTATCAGCAGTTGGCGCAGCTGGCAGGACATGGCAGCGGTGTGCGGGCGGTGGCGTCTGCCGTGGCTGCGAATCCGGTCGCATGGTTAATACCCTGTCATCGCGTGATTCGGGCCAGCGGCGAGTTTGGTAATTATCGTTGGTCGCGACCGAGAAAGCAGGCGATGTTGATTCGGGAGCAGGGCCGATGCCACCCCCAATAGTTCAACCTGGATTCCGTTCAACGAAGGCTGATGCGACTTTGCGTAAATGGTTGATACCGGTCGAGCCCGGGCCCGCTGCCAAAGCCTGAATACCCGGCGCCAAACCAGGGTAACTCCCCACAGGGTAGGCCCCTATTAATGGCTACCACGCCGGCGCCCAGTTGCCGGCCAATGGCAGTAGCCCTGGTTTCATTGCCGAACACGACTGCACCCTGGGCAAAGCAGCTACGATTTGCCAGGGCAATCGCCTCCCGCGGGTAGGTAAAGTGGCTGATGCACAAGACCGGGCCAGGAATCTCCTGATGGGCGATGTTCATGTCGTTGCTCACCAGACTCAATACCGTCGGCCGCACAAAAAACTCGGGATGATTGCTGCCCCCCGCCAGGGCTACCGCGCCCTTGTCGAGGGCATTGCTTACCAGGTTGAGCACCTGTTGGCGCTTTGCCACGCTGATTATCGGGCCGAGGTTGGCATTGGGGTCATCCCAGGCGCCGATGCGGCAGCCCTGGGACAGCGCCGCGACCTTGTATTCAAATTCATTGGCGACTCGCGAATCGACGAAAACCCTTTCCGTGGCGATACAGCGAGGGTAGTGTCCCAGGCTGCTGTCAACGGCGTATTTTGCTGCAGCATCGAGATCGGCATCTGCCAGTACGATAGCGATGTTTTTCCCGCCCATGGCCAGTAATAGGCGCTTTAGTCCAAAGGCCGCGCTGGCCATAATATGTTTACCCGTTTTGCTTGAACCACTAAAGGCGACTAGCTGTACATTGGCGGCGACCAGGGCTCTGCCCTGCGACTCCTTGCCCTGCACGATTTGCAATACATTTTCGGGCAGAAACCGCTGGTAGATTTCCGCCATCTGCTGGCAAACCAGGGGTACTTCGGGGGATGGTTTCCACAGCACGGTATTGCCGGCTAGCAGCGCGGGGATCATCATGCCGTGGATCAGTGCTACCGGGTTGTCCCAGGGCGTAATGATGGCGCAAACGCCCAGCGGATCGCGGTGGTGGGTTGCTGTATCGGTGCGGTATTGATGTCGGGGCTCCAGTGCTCCGGGTGCGAGCTTCGCAGTGGCGGCAACTCCCCGGGCCGCCTGTTGAACCTCGCGAAGCCCCAGCTGCCTGGGTTTGCCGGTTTCTTCACTGAGCCGTGCAGCCATTCCAGGGGCATTTGCCAATAGGGCGGTGGCGGCTTGCTCCACTAATTGGGCGCGCTCCACGGGGGGCAAAGAACTCCAGTTTGCTTGTGCGTTACTCGCTTGTTGCACCCGGTGAGGAATTTCTTCAATCGCGGTCGCCTCGACAAAACCCAGGGCGTTACCGTTGGCTGGATTCAGGGAAATCAGGCATTTATCGACACTGGGCATAGTGAGACGGGACATGGGCGGGGCCTCAGTGGCATTGTTTTAAACCGTTATACAGGACGACAACGGGTTTCACAGGGAATAATGCCCCTCCTTGGCGGTACATATTTACACTGCGATATGGACGGGGTTTTTTCTTTTATACGGAGGATGTCCGGCGTATCATGTTGGTGGGTAACACTTTTGAGAGTTTTTTATAGGTGGGGGAGACAAATGATGATTCGAGCAATAGCCGGTTTGGCGCTGGGTATGGTGGTTTCTGTAGCTGCTGCCGGTGAAGACAGCTGGTACGGTATTGTCAAGAAGGAGCCCCAGGGTGACTACCAGCAGTGGTATATTGGTGATCAGGAATTGAGTATGGGGCAAGAGGTGAAGATTAAAATGCTTGCGGGTCCGCTCGATATTGGTGCCTGTGCCGAGCTCAATGTTGCCGATGGCGTGATCCAGTGGCTAAAAACCCGTCCTATGAGTCAGTGCGACGATACAGATTATGATGCCTACCTGGCCGGATTTATGGAGCTGGCGTCCCCGGAAAGTTAATCCCCTGGCGTTTGCGCGTCCAATTGGATTAACCGGCCGAAGAACAATCCCGCCTCAAATAATAGCCATACAGGTATTGCGAGTAAGGTCTGGCTGATGATATCCGGGGGTGTCAGTAGCATGCCCACGATAAAACAGACCACCACCACATAGGGCCGCTTCGCTGCCAGAGCCTCGGCGGTGGTGACTCGCGCCGATATCAGCAGCACCGTGGCGACCGGGATTTCAAAGGCGATACCAAACGCAAAGAACAGCTTCAGTACGAAGTCGAGGTAGCTGTTGATATCAGTCATAATGGCCACGCCGTCAGGCGTGACGCTGGTAAAAAAAGCGAATATCAGCGGGAATACTGCGTAGTAGGCAAACGCCAGGCCGGCATAGAACAGCAGCACGCTGGACAGTAGAATCGGCACCGCCAGACGCCGCTCACTGCTGTACAGGGCGGGTGCGATAAAACGCCAGGTTTGATGCAGGATATAGGGCATCGCCAAAAATAGCGCCACCACCATAGTCAGCTTGAACGGCGCCAAAAATGGCGAGGCCACCTCGGTGGCAATCATGCTCGCCCCTGGTGGCATTAGCTGGCGCAAGGGCGCCGACACAAAGGCGTAGATATCGTTGGCGAAATAAAACAAGCCGATGAAAACCAGCAATACCGCCAGTATCGAGCGCAGCAAGCGGTCGCGCAGTTCTGTCAGGTGGGCGACCAGGGGCATGGCCTCATCCTGGTTCTCGTGGGCAGGGTTTGTATCAGTCATGGATTATGTTCGGATTGCTTGCCACTGGCTCCCTTGTTTTCACCCTCAATACAGTTTTCGATATCAAACTGCAGATCCTTCAGGTTGGTGCGCACCGACTCCAGATCCTGGTTGATTTCCTTGCCGGTGTCACCGAGCTGTTTCATGATCGAGTCGTTGTGCTCGTCCTGCTTGAATTCTGCGGTATTCAATTCTCGCTCGAGCTCGGTGCGGATCTCATTGAAACTGCGGCGAATGCGGCCCATCCAGGTGGCGGCGGTGCGCATGGCGCCGGGCAGTCGCTCCGGCCCCAGCACCAAAAGGCTTATTACCGCCAATAGCAGCAGTTCTGCAAAGCCAATATCAAACATACCGGGCTACGGGCTTTTGTTGCCGGCGTCAGGATCGGCGGTTTTTTGTTCAGTGGTCGCTTGCTCCTTGTCGGTCTTGCTTTCCTCGGCATCGCCGTTCAACGATTTGCGAAAGCCTTTGATTGCACCGCCCAGGTCAGTGCCCAGTGTGCGCAGGCGTTTGGTGCCGAACAACAGCACCACAATGGCGAGTACGATTAACAGCTGCCAAATACTAATGCCACCTAAACCCATAAAACACCTCTACTGTTTACCAGTAATGTTCATCAATTGCGTGATAGTTTCTCTTCAATGCCGGAGATGCCAAAGCGGTTTCCGAGCTCAGTCAGCACACTGTCGGCCGACTCTCCCAGTGATGCCAGCATGACCAGCGTGTGAAACCATAGATCGGCGGTTTCATTGATCAAGTCGGTGTTGTCGCCGCTGGTTTGTGCATCTTTGGCGGCGATGATAGTTTCTACACACTCCTCACCGACTTTTTCCAGAATTTTGTTCAAACCCTGGTGGTGTAGCTGGGCGACATAGGATTGATCCGTGTCGGCGGTATCGATGCGCTGTTCGATAATCTGCTGCAGGGCCGCGAGTACACTACTCATGCCGACATCCGTAAATTTCATCGGGGTTCTTGAGGACGTCATCGGTTACGCGCCATTCGCCCTGCTCAAGGGTGCGATAAAAACAGCTGCGGCGGCCAGTGTGGCAGGCGATCGATCCGACTTGCTCTACTGACAGCAATACTACGTCACTATCGCAGTCCAGTCGCAGGTTTTTGACTTTCTGGCGGTGACCGGAGCTTTCACCCTTGTGCCAAAGTTGCCGGCGGGAGCGCGACCAGTATACCGCTTCACCGCTGGCAATGGTTTGTTTCAGGGATTGCCGGTTCATCCAGGCGAGCATCAGCACCTCACCGCTCTGCCAGTCCTGTGCAATTGCAGGCACCAGACCGTCGGCTGTCCACTGTATCTCATCCAGTACCGCATCCATCAATTATAATCCCCCCCTCCTTTAGACGGCCTATTATGACACAGGGGTGGGATGCGGTACTAACTCTGCGGGCCTCCTAGAGCTTGAGTATTTGCACTGACGGATCCCGGCTTTGGCCGGCCTGGCCCAATTGCTGCAGGTAGCGGCTCCAGTTGGTGCTACGGTCGCGGCCCAATTGGTAAAGATACTCCCAGGAGTAGATGCCGGTGTCGTGCTTGTCATCAAAAAATAGCTGCAGGGCGTAGTTGCCAACAGCGGCAACTCGCTCGATGGCGACCTCCTTTTTGCCCCATTGCAAAACCTCCTGGCCCGCGCCATGTCCGCGAACTTCTGCAGAGGGAGAGAATACCCTCAGGTACTCTGCATTCAGTTCCAGTAGCTCGTCATTGGCATAGCGCAGCTCGAGTATCCTGCTCTTGCGGTGCAGCTTGATGGATTGTGGTAGTGGCGGTGATTGGCTGCTCATGCTCATGTCCTTGTTCATGCTCTTGTTAAGCTACAGAATAAACCGGCTGAGATCGTCGTTCCGGTGCAGTCCTTGCAGCTTCTCATCCACATAGGCGGCATTGACCAGGATGTGCTCTTCCTTTGCCGCCAAATCGGTGGCGTCGAAAGAGGCCTCCTCCAACAGGCGTTCAAGCACGGTATGCAGGCGGCGAGCACCGATATTTTCAGTTCGCTCATTGACCTCCCAGGCAATTTCCGCGATGCGCCGGATGCCCTCGTCGTCGAAGCGCAGCTGCAGGCCTTCAGTCGCCATCAGCGCTATATACTGGGTGGTGAGACAGGCATCGGGCTCAGTCAGGATGCGCTGGAAATCTTCCGGCGTCAGTGCCTCCAGTTCGACTCGAATCGGTAGTCGGCCCTGCATTTCCGGGATCAGATCCGATGGTCTGGTGAGATGGAAGGCGCCGCTGGCGATAAATAGAATATGATCGGTGCGGACCATGCCGTAGCGGGTACTGACAGTGCAGCCCTCAATGAGTGGCAGCAAATCCCGCTGCACGCCTTCCCGTGACACATCGGCGGAGCCGGTTTCGCTGCGTTTGGCGATCTTGTCGATTTCATCGAGAAACACAATCCCGGTCTGCTCGGCGCTGGTCAGGGCCTGGGTCTTGATTTCGTCCTCGTTGACCAGTTTAAGGGCCTCGTCATCACAGAGCTTTTTGAAGGCCGCTTTGACCGTCAATTTTTGGCTGCTGGTGCGCTTGCTGGACATATTGGAAAACATGCTTTGCAGTTGGTTGGTCATCTCTTCCATGCCGGGGGGCGCCATGATCTCAATCCCGGCAGGGGCGGCGCTGACCTCGATTTCAATCTCCTTGTCGTCGAGATCACCCTCGCGCAATTTCTTGCGAAAAATCTGGCGGGTGGAGGATTCCTCGCCACTACCCGGCTCGCCTCGGGCGGGGGGTAACAGGGCATCCAGAATCCGCTCTTCGGCGGCATCCTCGGCGCGAATGCGGACTTTTTGCATCTCCTGCTCGCGCAGTTGCTTGATCGCGACATCGACCAGGTCGCGGATGATGGACTCCACGTCCCGGCCGACATAGCCGACTTCGGTAAACTTGGTGGCCTCGACCTTGATAAACGGCGCCTTGGCGAGTTTGGCCAGGCGTCGGGCGATTTCTGTTTTGCCGACGCCGGTGGGGCCGATCATCAGGATATTCTTGGGTGAAATCTCTGCGCGCAGTGTCTCGTCCAGTTGCATGCGCCGCCAGCGATTGCGCAGGGCAATCGCAACTGCGCGTTTGGCCTGGTGCTGGCCGATAATATGTTTGTCCAGTTCATGGGCAATTTCTCGAGGGGTCATCATCATGGACATGGTGGTAAGGTGCTCCGGCAAACGGGGTTGAATCGGTCAAACACGGCTTTCCAGTGTTTCAACGGTGAGATTGTGATTGGTATAGATACAGATGTCGCCGGCGATATTGAGGCTTTTCTCGACGATTTGCTTCGCGTCAAGCTCGGTATTGTCGATTAGAGCGCGGGCCGCGGACTGGGCGAAGGGCCCACCTGAGCCGATCGCAATTAGCCCGCCCTCGGGTTCAATAACATCACCGTTGCCGGAGATGATTAGTGAGGTTTCATGGTCGGCCACAGCCAGCAGGGCTTCCAGCTGTCGCAGTGCCCGCTCGGAGCGCCAGGCCTTGGCCAACTCCACCGCCGCGCGAACCAACTTGCCCTGGTACTTCTCCAGCTGGTTTTCAAATAATTCAAACAGGGTAAAAGCGTCGGCGGTACCGCCGGCAAAGCCGGCAATGACCTTGTCCTGATACAGTCGGCGCACCTTGCGGGCGTTGCCCTTCATTACGGTATTACCCATGCTGACCTGGCCATCACCGCCGATGACCACAAGGCCATTGCGGCGCACTGAACAAATGGTGGTGCCTCGAAATTGTTGCAAAGGGAGTATTCCTCGACGTGTGCAGTTGGGTGCAGGAGTGTCAGGAGGCTGTCGGCTTTTTCGCAATAGATCAGACCTGAGTCCGACCGGCTCCTGGCGCAAGATATGGGGGCAATGGTCGCGGATTCAAGCCCCGGGGGAGGGGTGGGGGCACTTCGGTCTGTTTATTTCGGTCTATTTATTTCGGTCCATCTATCAGTGATAGTTGGTTTAGTCGGCTTGGCTAGTGAGATCAATTCGTTTTGCGCTTGGTCACCAGGGTATCAATACCCTCGCCGCGGAGCTTGTTCTGCACGGTGGCCAATTGTGAGGTCGATACATAGGGCCCTGATTGCACTCGGTACCAGGATTTTCCCTGGTGCTTCACCTTCTCTATATTGGCCTCCATATCCAGCAATATGAGCTGAATTCGGCGTTTTTCAGCCTGCTCCCGCTGCTGGAATGAGCCCGCCTGCAGATAGTAGTGATAACCGGGAGCCGCTTTTTCATTGCTGCCGGCGCCTTGTTTACTGGCGGCGCTTTGCTTGCTGCCGGCGTCTTGTTTGCGGGTGGTGTTGCTGGCAGTTTTCGCACGGCTCGGTTGCCG
>CBDUUA010000070.1:0-8321 GCA_965370135.1 uncultured Cellvibrionales bacterium | reverse complement strand
CGGATATTGCTGTCCCCGGCCTGCGCCAGCTTTGATATGTATAGCGGCTACCAGCAGCGTGGCGACATTTTTTCTGCCCTGGTGCAGCAGCACATTGGGGGGTCAGAGTGATGAGTGGCCTGGTGCTGAAAATGCCGAAGCTGCAGCTTGATGATATCGACCTGCTGTTGGGTGGAACCCTGGTGGCATTGCTCATATTGGGTTTTATCGCCATGAGCTCGGCATCCATCGAGTATGCCCACATCAAGCATGATAATGCCTTCTACCATATACAGCGCCACGGGGTCTATCTGGTGATTGCGCTGCTGGCGGGCATGGTCGTGTTTCATATTCCGACCGAGGTACTGAATCGCCATGGCTGGTGGCTGTTGTTACTCGGCATCGTCTTGCTTTGCCTGGTGCTGGTGTTCGGTCGTGAGGTCAACGGCAGCAAACGCTGGCTTTCGGTAGGCCCGCTTACCCTGCAGGTGTCGGAATTTGTCAAGTTGTTTGTGGTGGTGTATATGGCGGGTTACCTGGTCAGGCGTCGCGACCAGGTTCGCTCCAATCTGGCGGGTTTTCTTAAACCGCTGGCGGTGATGGCGCTGTTGATCGTGCTGCTGTTGGCGGAACCGGATTTCGGCGCTGCGGTGGTGGTGATGGGCGCAGTGATGGGCATGTTATTCCTGGGCGGCGCCCGCCTGTGGCAGTTTCTTGCTCTGGTTGCCGTGTGTTTGTTGGCGGCAGGCATGATGGTGATGACCTCGGACTATCGGATGCAGCGCCTGCTTGCCTATACCAATCCCTGGGAGCATCAGTTTGATATTAGCTATCAACTGGTTCAGGCGCTGATCGCCTTCGGTCGAGGCGAGTGGTGGGGCGTCGGTCTCGGCAACAGCGTGCAGAAGCTGTCCTATCTACCTGAGGCTCACACTGATTTTGTGTTTGCCATCCTGGCGGAGGAAATGGGTGCTGTTGGTGTGTTGCTGGTGCTGGCCCTGTTTGCTCTGCTGGTCGGCCGCATACTGCTGGTAGCGCGCAATGCGGAGCGTAGAGGCTTTTGTTTTGGCGCCTACCTGAGTTACGGGGTGGCACTGCTGATTGCATTACAGGTGTTTATCAATGTTGGTGTCAACACCGGCATCTTGCCGACCAAGGGCCTGACCTTGCCATTCTTCAGCTATGGCGGCAGTAGCCTGATTGCCTCGGTGATGTTGATCGCCCTGGTGGCGCGGGTAGAGTTAACGGTGCGCGAACATCGAGCAGCGGCCGATACCGAAGCGGGTGGCAGCCAGTGACGCATCGCGGCGGCAAAAATATCCTGATTATGGCGGGCGGCACCGGCGGCCATGTCTACCCGGCGCTGGCTACGGCGCAGTGTTTGCAATCGGCGGGTTATTGTGTGGAGTGGTTGGGCACTGACAAAGGCATCGAGTCGCGGCTGGTGCCGGAGGCGGGTATTCATCTCAATTGCCTGTCTATTACCGGTTTGCGCGGTAAGCGCCTGGCGGTATTGCTCAAAGCCCCGGTGTTATTGCCGCTGGCATTGTTGCAGGCGCTCAGGGTTTGCCTGCGTTTTCGGCCCAACTGTGTGCTGGGCATGGGTGGCTTTGCCTCCGGCCCAGGCGGCCTGTCGGCCTGGTTGTTGCGGGTGCCGCTGGTAATCCAGGAGCAAAATGCGGTGCCGGGAACCACTAATCGGATTCTGTCGCGCTTCGCTCGCGTGGTGCTGGAAGGTTTCGCCGGTGCTTTCGGTTCTGCGGATGCTGAATACAGCGGCAATCCCATACGCCGGGAAATTGCTGATATTGCACCTCCGGAACAACGTCATCTGGGCCAACATAAACCTGTCAGGGTGCTGGTGGTCGGTGGTAGCCTGGGTGCCAAAGTACTCAATGACACGGTGCCGGCGGCGCTGGCACTGCTGCCGGTTTCACGGCGCCCGGAGGTCTGGCACCAGACCGGGCCAACACAGCATGAAGCGACCAGCGCGCGCTACCGGGAGCGGGGTGTCGACGGGCGGATCGCTCCCTATATAGACGATATGGCCGCGGCGTATCAGTGGGCTGATGTGGTGGTTTGCCGCGCCGGCGCCCTGACTGTATCTGAATTGGCAGCAGTGGGCCTGGCCTCGCTACTGGTTCCGTATCCCCATGCCATCGATGATCACCAGAGCCGCAATGCGCAGTGGTTGCGCCAGCGGGGCGGGGCTGTGGTTCTGCCCCAGACGGCGCTCAATGCCGGCAGCCTGGCGCAGTATTTTGAGGCCTGGGCGGATGACCCGGGGGTGTTGCTGACAATGGCCCGGCGAGCCCGGGCGTGTGCGCGACCACAGGCGGCGGAGCAGGTGGCGGCGCGGTGTATGGAGGTGGCTGGTGGTTGAGATTGGAGAGGCTTTCCAGGTGCCGGAAATGCGCCGCATAGGGCAGATCCATTTTATCGGCATCGGCGGTGCGGGTATGTGCGGTATCGCAGAGGTGTTGCTTAACCAGGGCTATGCGATCTCGGGTTCGGATGCAAAGGCCAGTAACGTCACTCAAAGGTTGGCGGAGCTGGGCGTGTCGATTGGTATCGGCCATTGCCGCGAGCACCTCGCCGGCGCCGATGTGGTGGTGTGTTCCACCGCGATACCGGAGCATAACCCTGAGCTGGTCTATGCCAGGGAACACCGTATTCCAGTGGTGCCGCGAGCCGAGATGCTGGCCGAGTTGATGCGCTACCGCCACGGCATCGCGGTTGCCGGTACCCATGGCAAAACCACGACCACCAGCTTGCTGGCGTCGATATTGGGCGAGGCCGGACTCGACCCCACGTTTATTATTGGTGGTGTGCTCAATAGTGCTGGCGCCAATGCCGGGCTTGGTGAGAGTCGCTACCTGGTGGCCGAGGCCGATGAGAGCGATGCCTCTTTCCTGCATTTACAGCCGATGGTGGCAATTGTTACCAATATCGACGCTGATCACATGTCGACTTATGGTGGTGATTTCAGCCGCCTGGAAGACACCTTCGTGAAATTCCTGCACAACCTGCCGTTCTACGGCCTGGCGGTGCTGTGTATTGACGACCCGGTGGTGGAGCGCTTGCTCGACCGGGTGTCGCGGCCACTGGTGACCTACGGCTTTAATGAAAAAGCGGATTACCGCATCAGCAACCTGGTGCTGCAAAAGATGCAGTCCAGCTTCACCGTACACCGACCGGACGGTTTGCCGGATTTATCGCTGACCCTGAATATTCCCGGCAGGCACAATGTGTTGAATGCCACCGCAGCGGTGGCCGTCGCCACCGATGAGCAGGTAGATGATGCCGGTATTTGCGCTGGGTTGGCGGTATTCCAGGGCGTGGGGCGTCGCTTTGAAGTCTACGGCGACTACCCCGTCGCCGGTGGCAGTGTGTTGCTGGTGGACGACTATGGCCATCACCCCACGGAGGTCGCGGCAACCATCGCGGCGGTCAGGGAGGGCTGGCCGGAGCGGCGCTTGTTGATGTTGTATCAGCCCCACCGCTACTCTCGCACCCGGGATCTCTACGAGGATTTTGTTGAGGTGTTGTCGACCGTTGATGAGCTGTTGTTGCTGGAGGTTTACAGTGCGGGGGAGGACGTGATCCCCGGCGCCGACAGCAAGAGCCTGTGTCGCAGTATCCGGCAGCGCGGGGCGTTGGAGCCGGTTTATGTCGCCGGCATCGATCGTGCTCCCGGGGTGCTGGGTCATGTGGTGCGGCCCGGCGATATTATTCTCACCCAGGGCGCAGGGGACGTCGGCACACTGGCTAAGATGCTGGGTGAACAGGGCATTGACAAGGTTGATGTGAAACGATGAACCGGCAACTGACACAGGCAATTGAGGTCGCGCTGCAATCGCCAGTAGCGGTGCTCTATGGCGGTACCGCAGCGGAGCGCGAGGTGTCGCTCCACAGTGGACGCTGCTGCCATCAAGCTCTGTGTCGTAGCGGTATCGACGCGAGCCTGGTCGACACCCGGGAAGACTGGATCTCGCAGCTCCGGGAGGGTGGTTTTCGGCACAGCTTCATCGCGCTACACGGGCCTGGCGGTGAAGATGGCACTATTCAGGGGGCGTTGACCTCTCTGAATGTCAGCTATACCGGTAGCGGTGTACTGGCGTCGGCGCTGGCGATGGACAAATGGCGCTGTAAGCAATTGTGGCGTGGCTTGTCGCTGCCGACGCCGGCCTCTATCGCGCTGGGCGTCGATAGCGACTGGCAGCTCGCGATGCAGCAATTGGGCGGGCGGGCGGTAGTGAAGCCGGCCCATGAGGGTTCCAGTCTGGGTATGAGTGTGGTGGACGACGCCTCCCAGTTACAGCAGGCCTATTACACCGCGACGCAGTACGATGCGCTGGTGTTCGCAGAGCGCTGGATAGAGGGTGGTGAATACACCATTGCTATTTTGGCGGAGCAGGCGTTGCCGGTCATCAAGCTCGAAACCGAGCACAGTTTCTACGACTTTGATGCCAAGTATTTGGCTGATGACACGCGCTACCTGATTCCCTGTGGTTTGTCGGCCGGGGAGGAACAGGTGCTCAGGCAGCTAGCCCTCGAGGCCTACCAGAGTCTCGCCTGCTGCGGCTGGGGGCGGGTCGATGTGTTACAGGACGCTGACGGACAATTTCAGTTATTGGAAGTGAATACGGTTCCGGGCATGACAGACCACAGTCTGGTGCCGATGGCGGCCAAGGCAGCGGGATACAGTTTTGAGGAATTGGTGCTGCGTATTCTGGCGGCAAGTCTGGGGCTCGCAGCGGAGGGAGAGAGCGATGAACAAGCCCTCTAGCCGCAGCCGCAATCGACGTGCCGGCGCCAGCCGGCGCGCTGCCCGACGGCGGATTGCTGTGCCGAGGCCGAGCATCGATGCATCGCTGGTGCTTAAGGGGCTGGCTCTGGGTTTGTTGGTGGTCGCCGCTGGTCTGCTGATCTTGCAGGCGCCCAATTTGCTGGAGCGGCCGGTACGCCAGGTCGCGGTGGAGGGAAGCTTCAAGTATTTGCAGCAGGAGTCGGTCAGGCAGGCGGTGGCGCCGTTTATCCACAATGACTATCTCACGGTGCCACTGGGGGAGCTGCGCGCTTCGCTGGAGGCTCTGCCCTGGGTTTACCAGGCAGCTATTAAGCGGGACTGGCCGGATGGACTGATTATTTCCGTGGAGGAGCAAACTCCCATCGCGTGGTGGGGCAAGCAGTTGCTGATCAACAACAAGGGCAATCTGTTCGCGCCCGCAGAGGCCAGCATCGAAGAGCCCTTGCCCTATCTGGAGGGCCCGGAGGGCAGCCAGGAAGAAGTGATGCGGCGCTATATGGATCTGGGCCAGGTATTGGACAGCCGGAATTTGTCGGTGCAGTCGCTGCGGCTCAGTGAGCGAGGATCCTGGAGCACCGCGTTGAAAAATGGTGTGGAAATGGTATTTGGTCGCGACCAGGTGATGGCAAAGCTGCAGCGCTTTCTGTCCATGTACGACCACATGCTGGGCAAATATGTATCGGATATAAAGCGCATTGATTTACGCTATCAAAATGGCCTGGCGGTGCTCTGGCTGCGCAAGCCCGGCAGTGATAGCCAGCTCGATGGCGCACAGTGATTAGGCCTTCCTTTTCAGGCAAAGACAGGCAAAGGCAGGCAAAGACAGACAAAGACAGACAAAGACAGACAAAGACAGACAAAGAATTTGTGAGTGAGCATCTATGAACAGCAGTAATGAAGCAAACATGATCGTCGGCCTGGATATCGGTACCTCCAAGGTCGTGGCGCTGGTGGGGGAAGTCAACAAGGACGGTGTGGTAGAGATAGTCGGTATTGGCTCGCACCAGTCCCGGGGCCTGAAAAAGGGCGTTGTCGTCAATATTGAATCTACAGTGCAGTCGATTCAGCGGGCGGTAGAGGAGGCGGAGCTGATGGCGGGCTGCCAGATTCACTCCGTTTACGCGGGCATTGCCGGCAGCCATATTCGCAGCCTGAATTCCCACGGCATCGTTGCCATCCGGGATCGGGAAGTACAGCCGCTGGATCTGGATCGGGTGATTGACGCGGCGCAGGCGGTAGCCATTCCTGCGGACCAGAAAGTGCTGCATATACTGCCCCAGGAATACATCATCGATACCCAGGAAGGCGTCAAGGAGCCGCTGGGTATGTCCGGGGTGCGACTGGAGGCCAAGGTGCATCTGGTTACCTGCGCGGTGAATGCTATTCAGAATATTGAAAAGTGTATTCGCCGCTGCGGGCTGGAGGTCGAGGATGTCATTCTCGAGCAACTGGCCTCCAGTTATGCGGTGTTGACGGAAGATGAGAAAGAGTTGGGCGTGTGTTTGGTAGACATCGGCGGCGGCACCAGCGATATAGCGATTTTCACCGAGGGCGCCATCAGGCATACCGGCGTAATTCCGATCGCCGGCGACCAGGTGACTAATGACATAGCGATGGCGCTGAGAACGCCGACCCAGCACGCCGAGGAGATCAAGATTAAATACGCGTGTGCGCTGACTCAACTCACCGCCGTCGACGAAACCATCAAGGTGCCGAGTGTGGGTGATCGGCCTGCTCGCGAGCTGTCACGGCAGTCGCTGGCCGAAGTCGTGGAGCCGCGCTACGACGAGTTGTTTACCTTGTTACAGGCAGAACTGCGCCGCAGTGGTTTTGAAGACATGATCCCTGCAGGCATCGTCCTGACCGGTGGCACCTCGAAGATGGAAGGCGCGGTGGAATTGGCAGAGGAAATATTTCATATGCCGGTGCGGCTCGGCGCCCCGCAGGATGCGGCGGGTCTTGGCGATATCGTCAGGAATCCGATTTATTCCACCGGCGTGGGTCTATTGCAATACGGTATGCAGGAGCAAAAGAGGCAGGGGGGGCGCGCCAGTCGCAGTTCACCCGGCATTTTTCAGCGCATTAAGCAGTGGTTTCAGGGCAATTTTTAAACAATTTGGTTGGGATTACCCAATTGATATCAATGGCAAAAAAGGAGTAATAAGAGATGTTTGAGCTGGTAGATAATGTACCTCAGAGTGCAGTTATTAAAGTCATCGGTGTTGGTGGTGGTGGCGGCAATGCCGTCAAGCACATGATCGACAGCAATGTTGATGGTGTCGAGTTCATCTGTGCTAACACGGATGCCCAGGCGCTGGCCGATGTGGCAAGCAGGACTGTGCTGCAATTGGGTGGTGAGATCACCAAGGGCCTTGGCGCCGGCGCCGACCCGATGGTGGGACGTCACTCGGCACTGGAAGATCGGGAGCGCATCGCCGAAGTGCTGGCAGGCGCTGATATGGTGTTTATCACCGCGGGCATGGGTGGCGGCACCGGCACTGGCGGTGCTCCGGTAGTTGCCGAAGTGGCCCGGGAGCTGGGTATTCTGACGGTGGCAGTAGTGACCAAGCCTTTCCCTTTCGAGGGCAAGAAACGCATGGCGATTGCTGAAGAAGGCTTGCAGGCACTGGCTGAGCACGTCGATTCGCTGATCACCATTCCCAATGAGCGCCTGTTGCCGGTGCTGGGTAAAAGCACGTCACTACTGGATGCATTTAAAGCAGCCAATGATGTGTTGCTGGGTGCGGTTCAGGGTATTGCCGACCTGATTATTCATCCGGGCATCATCAACGTCGACTTTGCCGATGTGCGCACGGTGATGTCGGAGATGGGTATGGCGATGATGGGTACCGGTCGCTCTGCCGGTGAGGGTCGAGCCTGTGAGGCCGCCGAAGCGGCGATAAACAGCCCCTTGCTGGATGATATCAATCTCAATGGCGCGCGGGGCATACTGGTCAATATCACCGCTGGTCGGGATCTTGGCCTGGGTGAGTTTGCTGATGTCGGCAACACCGTGGAGGAGATAGCGTCACCTGATGCGACCGTCGTTATTGGCACCGCGATCGATGATACTCTGGGCGATGAGGTTCGCGTGACCATCGTCGCCACTGGATTGGGCGAGCTGTCGAACGAACCAGTGCCCGTCAAGTTGGTCGAGCAGGCTCCCCGGGCGGTGGGTGGCGACTACAGTCAGTACGACAAGCCCACAGCAATTCGCCGCGGTCAAGCGAGCGTTACTGAGGCGACTGAGCGCACTATGGGTAGCGGTCGAGGTGGCAGCAAGGATAGCGAGATGGACTATCTCGATATCCCCGCTTTTCTGCGCCGCCAGGCGGACTAGTGCAGTGATGCATGAGTTCGCGTGTGATACTTGTGCATAACTGTACCAGGCGCTTTGCTACCACCTGACCAGCTCAAATTGCCTGGCCCGGCGTTCGCGCCGGGCCGTTTTTAGCGGTCGGGGTAGCTATGGCTGTATTGTGGCTTTTACGTATGGTGTGGCAGCGTGTTCTTGCCACAATGTGCGGTAGCG
>CBDUUA010000069.1:0-8339 GCA_965370135.1 uncultured Cellvibrionales bacterium | reverse complement strand
TTACCACCAGGTATCGGGGCTTACCGATGCGGATCTCGACCTGCGCATCGACCTGAGCACCGTCGAGATCGAAGCCGACGGTCGCTTTATTGCCAAAGACAGTAAATTCAAAATTGGCGAACAGCACTTTGATGTAGCCCATCTCGACCTGGGACTCAAGACTACCGCCATCTCCTTCAATCGCCTCGATGTGGCTATGCCTGGTCTGTTATCCGGCAGTGTCACGGGTCAGTTGGATGTGAGCTCGGGCCAGGGCGAGTTGGACATCGCCCTCGAACACTTTCGCTGGCAACAGGAAAATTCAGACCTGGCTCTCAAGGCCAGCCCCGATAAGCCGCTACGACTGAAGTATCATTTTCGCCCGGATGACGACAGCATCGAGGTCGCTGCATCCAACTGGCAATTTGCCGATATGCCGATTGAACTGGCCGCATTCACCACGCCGTTTGATGCCGGCACCTTCTCCGGCAGCCTGAAGAATGTCGACATTGCCATCAACCCCTGGCTAAGCGCCCGGGTGAGCGGACAGTACCAGGGGCAGTCGCCCTACGCCGACCTGAAAATCAGGGTGCATAAGCTCAAGGGCGAGAACCTGCGACTGGAACAGCGCAGCATCGATCTTGCGGTCAAAATCGATAGTGGCGTCAGGGTATCCACCCGCAAGCTGCTGCACCTGTCCCTCGACGGCATTGGTATCAATTTGCAACCACTGCGGGTCAGTTACCAGGACAATGTATTTAAAATAGAGAAAAGCGCTTTTGAGGTCGACCCCGGCACCACCGCAGGCTTGCAAGGT
Organism: uncultured Cellvibrionales bacterium; assembly: GCA_965370135.1. GTDB lineage: Bacteria > Pseudomonadota > Gammaproteobacteria > Pseudomonadales > JAHEGP01 > JAHEGP01. The sequence goes on along the minus strand of CBDUUA010000069.1, from coordinate 7,543 downwards.
TACTATAACCTTGCAAGTCACGGGGGGCGAATGCTGTTACACGACCTTAAGCTGATGGGCCGGGATGGCAAGCCACTGTTCCTTGCAAACCGTAGCATTTACCTAAACCTGTCCCGCGAAAAGGGGGCGATGAATATCAGTATGCCGCGGATCGGTCTCAGCTTTAGCCATCGCAATAGCGGTAGTTGGTCACTGGATATCGACAATTTCAGCCATTTGTACACACATTCGCCCTTGATGCAGCAACTGAAATTGAGCAAGGGTGAGCTTCATGTGTTCTCCGCAACCGGCGGCACCCCGTACCAAATCGCTGCCCGCATCAACGCTCCCTACGGCTTACTGATGGATCGAAACCATAAACCGATAAGCGATTATCGAATTTCAGGTCACTACGACGGTCGCGGCATTAAACTGAACGTCAATAAGAAACTCCAGCTCGAATGGCGGGGCGCCGCCATCAGTATAGTGAGCCAGGACATTGGTTACAGCCTCCCGGCTTTGTTAGATATTATCGAAGATGTCAGTGCTCTGGAGCCCGACGAGCCCGATGCCACTTCAGCGCAGACAGCATCAGCCGTGGCAAAATCTGAATCCATGTCCGGGCCTAAGCCTGAGCCAGAGCCGGCAAGCGCTAAGAATGCGGGTTTGACCTTGAATATGCATGCCCGCAACAGCGCTATCGCTATCGGCGAAGAGCGTCATATCCCTGTCGATTCCCTAATCGCCCACTATGGCGACGGTAAAACCTGGGCACAATTCCACTATGGAAAGGGTACTGCCACACTCGAGTATGCCGATGACACTCTCTATTTTGCCGGCGAAGAATTGGATGTTGCCGTATTGAGCGACCTACTGACCCTTGCTGATTTTGAGGGCGGCACGGTGGAATTCAATTTGAATGGCCCGCTTGATAATCTGCATGTAGTGTTTCGCATTAAGAACACCGTCATTAAGGATTACAAATCCTTAAACAACATGCTGGCCTTTATCAACACTTTGCCGGGCTTGCTCACCTTCAATCCACCTAACTATAGCAGTGAGGGGCTGCCTGTCCGCGAGGCCTTGGCAGAATTGAAATACAGAGATGGTGTGATCGAACTGCTATCGCTGTGGATCGATTCCGATGAACTCGACCTTAAGGGTACCGGCACCATCGACCTCAAAAATGAAACTACCGACATGACCTTCAATATGGTCAGCGGAGCCAAGAAAAGTATCCAGCGAATCCCGCTGCTGGGTTTTATCCTCTCCGGCGATAACAAGAACCCGACCTTAACCCTGAAAGTCAAGGGTGATATGTACGACCCCGAGATCAGCAATACCGCCGCCATGGATATTGTAACCTACCCCTGGCAACTGATTAAACGCACCATATTGCTTCCCGATCATATTGCCAAGCAGATAACAAAGCATGGCGAACCTGATGCAGCAACACCTTGATGGCGTGCACATCGTAAGCGTTTCCACAGAGAGATGCTTATCGGCACCGCCACATTATATCCTAACGACAGGCAGCTCTCTGCCATTGAACCAGAACAAGGTGCCGGCATTTCCCGGGCTGTTTGTTTTTTTAACTCTGGCACAGATGCGGGGAAGGCCAAGACAAAGACGGTCGAATCTATTCGGCCCTACTCGTAGAGCAGTTTACACAGGCCGTTGAAAACCAACTCCTTGTAGCTGACGATACCGATGATCTGGTAATTCTCGACAACCGGTGCATTGGCAATACCAAAGTTCTCAAACATGCGGGCGCAATGGCGAACATCCATATTGGGATCCAGGGAAAGCACCGGTTTGGACATGATTTCGTAGACGTTGACACGTTTCGGAGACCGGTCTCGCGCCAGCACTTGCTTGGCAATATCCGATAACAACAGGATGCCGAAGGCGTCGTGCTCGTGGCGCTTTTTAACGATAACAACATCCGTATTGTTATCCTTCATGGCATCCAGGGCCTGCTTGACCGTGGCCTCTCCATCCATTTCCAGATGTTCTACATGCATTACATCCCGCGCTTTGATAATTATCCTCGCCATCACAACAACTCCCCGATTTCGCTGGTAATTTTTTCAACTTGATGGGCGATGCCGACCGCGTCTTCGACATCGATCTGAACGGCGATACCCGTGCCGGGCTTGTCGTCGAATTGACCGACCTCATTGATCCGATTCAGGATGCGTCGGGCCTGGTGCTTTTCTACCAGGAACAATATGACATCCCGCTGGGTCTCCAGAGACAGCCCGAGGAAAGTCTTGCTCTTGACCAGGCCCTCGCCCCGGGCGTGGTTAATCACCGTGGCGCCGGTAGCGCCGGCCGCGCGCGCGGCATCCATCACCGCAGAGGTCTTTTCATCCTCCACAAAAACTAAAATCAACTTAAAGTGCATGACACTCTCCTCACTCGGTATCTTGTTGGCGCGACTCTGAACCACCACTATTGCGACGCTTAAACCATTTTGCCCGGGCCTCCGACAACTGGGCATAGGCCATCACCGACATAATCGGGAACAGACTGGCAAAGGCAATCAGGCCAAAGCCGTCGATCAGCGGATTTCTTCCCGGAACGGTTTCCGAAAGCCCGAGCCCCAGCGCGGCAACCAATGGCACCGTGACCGTCGATGTAGTCACGCCACCGGAGTCATAGGCCAGCGGGATAATCATTTTTGGCGCCACCGATGTCTGTATCACAACCACCACATAGCCGGCGATGATGTACCAGTGGATGGGGTCGCCGACGACGATACGATAGCAACCCAGGGAAATACCTATGGCCACGCCGACGGCTACCGACAAGCGCAAACCCCAAACCCCGATGGCGCCACCGGATACTTCATTGGCCTTGATAGCTACCGCAATCAATGAGGGTTCGGCAATCGTAGTGCTAAAGCCAATCAGCAGGGCAAAGATGTAGACCCAATAGTAGTCACGCCAGGTAAACCCCGCAGCCAGCTCGCTGCCGAACCGAGATGCCTCGATAAAAGCCGGATTGGTAAGCTGCTCGGCCATAAGGCGCCCCAAGGGAAACAGGCACAACTCCAGACCCAACAGAAACAATGACAAGCCGATCAGCACCCAAACGAAACCAAGCAGGATTGCACCGAGATTTGCCGGTTTTCGCCGGATAACCGCAAACTGGAAGCCGAACAGAATAATCGCTATCGGCAATACATCCTTGACGGTATTCAGGGTTACATCGATGATTTGCGTCAACACGTCCATTAAATCAGCATCCCGTAGGCCATCACGAATACGATCGGCAACAGTGAGGCGAGCGCGATCAAGCCAAAGCCATCGATCATCGGGTTGCGACCGCTAATAGACGAGGCCAGGCCGACGCCGAGCGCGGTAACCAGGGGTACGGTGATGGTGGAGGTGGTGACCCCGCCGGAGTCATAGGCGAGGCCGATAATCTCTCTGGGTGCGAACATCGTCATAATCACCACCAAGACATAGCCACCGATAAAAATCCATTGAATGGGCCAGCCCTTGAGAATGCGCAGAACGCCAATAACAATGGCGAGACCCACAGAAAAGGCGACGGTGAAACGCAAGCCCTGGGAATACTGCTGTTGAGCCTCAGTGCTGTCTTCGATCATGCCGCCAGCGGCCGCCACCTGCGCGGCTTCCGCCGCCACCGCGATCAGGGCGGGTTCTGCAATCGTGGTGCCGAAGCCCAGTGCAAAGGCAAACAACATCAGCCAGAACACACTGCCCTTACGGGCAAAGGCATGGGCCATGGACTCACCAATGGGAAACAGCCCCTGCTCGAGCCCATGGATAAAAAAGGTCAGGCCCAACACCACGAACACCAGACCAAGCGCTAATTCTCCGACATTGGGTAGCGGCTGTTGCAATACCACAAACTGGAAAAAGAGAATCACCACTACAATCGGCAGCAAGTCACGCATGCTGCCGAGCATGGCTTTGGCGAGTTTATTCAGTATTCCCATTACCGGATTTCCTGCTTTATTTTGACGGGCCGACATACCGGATCTGTCAGCCTTGCTTTATTGATAGATAGATAGTGAGGAAGAGAGAATAAAACGTAAGCCTGGTGAAATCCACTATTATTTTCCGGCAGAGAACCGGCCCGACAAGAGCGGGGATCTTGTACCACAGCGGTATCACCGCCAACTTCAGGACTAGCGATTCTGATAGCGGTTCAGGTCGAGAATACCCGAGGCCACCGGCTTCTCCCGCAAATAGTGATCGTTCAACCAATCCGATGTCTCCCAGAATCGGGGGTGGCTGCGGCGCCGGCCGTAACGGGCCATGAATTTCTCGTAATCGACTCGGGAATCCATGGTCCGATAGCGCTCGACAAAGGCCTCGATGTCATCCAGGTCCACATTGTAGAAAAACTGGGGGTAGCTACCTTCCACCCAGCGCACCACCGTTTGGGTATCGTGCCGGTAATCCCGCGAGTTACCCATTTCTTCGGTCTCGAACATCGAGCTTACCGATTTGTACGCCTTGTTACTGATCAAGGTATAGGCGAGGTCATCTTCAGGCTCGCCACCCATCCGCACCCTGAGCATGGCGACATTGGGTAAAAACTGCACCATCCTGCCCTCCAGGCGGGCGGCTCGACGCATCACTCGATCGACCTGAAGGATCTCCTCGCTGCCCTCCGGCAGCGGGCAAGCATCATCATCGCAGCGATTGATAAAATCGCCACCACCGGACATCGCACCCAGATGTTTCTCGATAGTCTGGTACAGCTCTAATTGCGGGTTCCCGGTTTGGTAACCGAATACATACTCCTGGTTCATCCAGTGGGAGAAGGTGGTGTCTTCCTCATCCATGCCCGCTCGAATACCGGAGTACCAGCTTTCACGAATTGCCGCTCTATCGGCGGCGGGGAGGAAGGAGAGAAAATAGTCCTCACCCTCCATGCGCAGGAAATCCATATAGAGTCGGGTGTTCAACTGATGCCCCAGATTACCGTAGACATCAAAGCCCGCCACCAGTAAATAGTGGATCCGTTCCAGCATCGGATAATCTATCACCCAGGCCGTTTCCGGGTAATCCCCCACCAGACCATAGCTGACCGAGGCGCTGTCGTAGTGGCGAAAGACCGTCAGCGCGGCACTGGGATTGCTGCCGTCTCCGTCCCACAAATACGCCATAGCATCCCCCAGAGCCAGCATGGGGATGTCAAGCGAATGCTGGTCACGGGCCGTGATATATTTTTGGTGCAGTTTGAGATAATGCGAGCGGCCTCTGATCAGTTTGAAATTGTCCTCCAGCTCCGCGGGTGTGGCCAGATAGTCGGCCATGGCCTTGAGGAATTCCGGATTTCTGGTGGCCAGTGGCGCATCGGGATTAAAAAAGAATACCCAGAACTGGTCCTGTATGACATTTAGGGCAATCTGTCCGCGACAGACCGGGCCCTTGATAAAGCCCTCGATAAAAAAGCGGGCATCATCCAGCAGGAAGCGATAGCGTGAATCCACCGGCAGCGCGGCAAAGGTTTTGATCGGATTGGAGGCCAACTCAGGCTCGTAACCGGGCAAGCTTGCGACCTCGTACTCCTGCTCAATAAACAATTCCCGGTAGCGCTGCAGGCGCTGATCCGAGAATTCATAGATGATATGGTCCTTGGCGACGATGCTGCCCTGGAGGCGCAGCAGCCGGTAATAAACCGGGCCGTCGGGATCGCCGTAAACTCGCCGGGTATGGACGATATCGGCAGGCCGTCCCGGCCCAGTGCTGGAGCGCACCAGACGATAAAACTCTCGGGCATTACTGCCTTTAAAGTGTAAATGAGCGTGAAACAGGTGCTCAAAGAGATAGCGGCTCACTAATTGCTGTTTTTTGCCCGCTCCATTTAAAAACCTTTCCCACCGTGTAATTTGTGGCGACACCTGCTCGCTGGGCACTGTATCCGCCGGCACCGGCGAACCCTGCGCCAACCAATGCACCAGGGTGCTGTATTCGCGGTGCGCGAGATTGGGCATCGCAAAAGGCATACCCTGCAGGGGATAGTCTGCCGCGTAGTCATCGAATTCCTCGAGCCTGGGGCAGCTTTGGGAGCGGTCGATACCGGTATCGATGTGGTCACTCAACATGCCGGTACGGGGTTGCGGGTGGCGCTGTTTGAGCCTCAGCATTTGGTACATCAGGGAATTTTCGAGGTTCGCAACCGGATCAGACTCGGAGCCCTCCACTTCGTTGAGTACCGGGTAGAAGCCCTTGCTGCGCCACTCCTCGGTGGTACTCGCATCGATAAACAAACGACTGGGATCAGCGGCGATAATGCGGCTGCCGTTGTAGACCCGCTCTTTGCTGGCGCCCCGCGCGATACCTTCCGCCGCGGACAACTTCAATTGGCAAGGCGCATCGTAGCAACCATGGCAAACGACGCAGCGTTGCTCCAGTATCGGCTGCACCTGGGCAATATAATCAAGGGGCTGTTCCGGCAGTTCGAACAGCAGGTCGTAATCAACCCGGGCCTGCTCCGTACTCAGCGGAGGTTCTGCTGAAGAGCATGCCCCCAGACTTATCGCCAGCAACATGGCCAGCACCGGCGAGAAAAGTGTGGTGCGAAGTCGTCGATGGTATTCGAAGTTCAAACGCTGCATAAATCGCATCCAGCAAGGTCAGCATAGGAGGATGGAAGAGCCTAATACGAATGGCGAGTCCTTAAGCAATAGCCTCTGTAGGCGGGCTTTATTCTGCCACATTAATGCCGCAGCAATATGCATTGGCGGAATAAATTCCACCCTACAAATAATTCTCGAAGCCGCTTTCGAGTCCACTACCTGCGTTTCCAGAGTCCGGCCAAAAGCAAAGCGCAAGACTCCTGGATTGCGGTGCAGACATTCATGGGGCAGCGGTGCGGGCTTGATGAGAATAGTAGGCCATGATGGGGACTGGATCAATTTACACATGGAATTGAAATGACCCGCTCGGGCCGTGCTGTCCGGTACGTGCGCCGGTCGAACCCGGCGCCCAAGGCTCCATGGATGGATTCACGCCGAATCTGGACTGCGTGGATCGAGCCGACCAGCGGTGCGAGCCTTAAAAGCAAGTACCGTTCGTGGTTAATTGCTCTACTCAGGCAAAGCCAGGTTTTTGACATCCTGCCTGAAGGCACTGGCCAGTTGCTGCATCGGTGATTTTTTCTGCGCCAGAATCTGCTCTGCCGAATCACACCAGGGTAAAAAATAGCGGCTGGCCAGCATCTCTACCAGAACCGATTCCTCCCGCTCGATGGCGCAGGCAAAGATCTCACAGGCAGCGCCCAATTGATCCGGCGGCAGGTGGACGTCGTTCCATTTCAAGCCCAGGTGCTCGATCACTCGCAGCCAGTCTTCACGGGCACTGGCGCCATCCGCCATCAGCGCGGCATGTAGCAATGTCGAAACCGCAGGCTGTGGCGCACCCGCATGAAACAAGCTCCAGTACTCGGTGCTGTGGTGTTGATAACTGTCCGGCAACTCCAGTGCCTGCCACGCCTCAGCACGCATGTCATCGTCCACCAGCGGGCTCCAGATGCGCGACCAGGCAATCATTAACAGGGCTTGTTCGGAGTTTTGCAT
>CBDUUA010000068.1:0-8368 GCA_965370135.1 uncultured Cellvibrionales bacterium | reverse complement strand
TTGAAGTACCGGGCGGTGCTGCCGCAGAAAAACAGCAACGTTTCGCACCGGCAGCCACTGCGGGAGTTCCTTGCCCTGGTGGCCGGTTTGCTTTTCTTGCTGTTGCTTATCTATGGGATATTGGGACTATGTATCGATCTGGCGGTTGATTACATTTCCCCTGATATGGAGCTAGCAATTTACGATTCAGTCGGCATGAGCCGGTGGGATAAAGAAGCCGAGAGCGCCTCTGCAAGTGAACTCGAACCAGCGACCCAGCAGCTACTGGACGAGCTTGCGCAGTGTATCGATGTTGGCTATCCGGTAACACTACGGATTGTCGATGGCGAAGGTATCAACGCCTTTGCGTTTCCGGGGGGCACTATCATTGTGCTTTCCGGTACACTCGAAAAGCTCGAATCCCGCAATGGCCTCGCTTTTGTTCTGGCCCACGAATTGGCGCATTTTAAACATCGTGATCACTTGCGCGCCATGGGGCGTGGTGTGGTTTTGGTGGCGTTATCCACTTTTTTGGGCGGCGCCAATTCGAATTTGACTGGCATCCTGACCCCGTTTGGCAGCCTGGAGTCTGCACAGTTCTCCCAGGCGCGGGAGAGCGCAGCAGATGCCACTGCGCTGGAAGTGCTGAACTGCCACTACGGTCATGTGGGTGGCGCCACCGAGTTATTCGAAATCATTGCCAGCCCCGCAGACGACCTCGATTTTCCCCTGACGCACTATTTTTCCAGCCATCCGGAAGCCCGTCACCGGATAGATGCAATCAATGCGCTTATCCGTGCGAAGGGCTATCGGGTCGGGCAAACAATCGGGTTTTAGCCCTCTTTGTTTTAGCCCTCTTTGTTTTAGTCCTCCTTGAACCTAGTACTCCGGCCCACCTTCATAGACCAAACCTTTGTTTTCAGCTTGCTCGCGTATCGCGCTGTAGATCTGGTAGTCCAGGGACTGCTCGACGCCGCCGATCGATTTCACCCGTTCATCGAGAAAGGATTTTCTCTGGCCGGCCAGGGCTTTGATATGCTGCTGTAGTTCATCGCGCTTTGCCGCTGTTTTTGCGATCAGTATCTTTTGCTGCTGCGGTGACATCGCCTGCAGTGGGGCGGGCAGGGCCTCGCGATCGATGTCGGCAAGATCGACGCGGCCACTCGCCACATCATCTACCAGTTCATTTTCCCCTAGAAAATTAGTAGCGCCACTGGCCGACGCGTTGAAGGTCGCTCGTCGCGCTCGACTTTCGGTTGAAGCGTGGGCATGCAATTTGTCGCTGGCCTCGAGCTTGCGCTGTTGCTTTTCCTTCTCTTTCTTTGAGCCGTAGTACAGGCGGGTTTGATCCAACTCTTTGGATAGCGTGGCGATATCCGCGTCGAAGGGCGTGGCGATGGCAACCGCGCTGCCGGCCTGCCCGACCTGGAAATACTGGCCGTGGTTGAGTTGGGCAATGTGCTGCCATTGCCGGAGGGTGGCGGGGTTGTCACCACACTGAATGGTATTGACCACGATGCCTTTTTCCCGGGCTACCGCCAGTGTTTGTGGGTATTTGACATCATCCTGGTAATCCATATGCGGCGGTGCATCGCCCACCAGGAAGACGACCTGGTAACTCTGCGGATCCTGGCTCCAGGAGATCGAGTGGATCGCATCATACAGTGCCTCATTGACGGCCTCCGGCCCGTCGCCCCCGCCATCGGCACGGAAGTCCATGAGTTTTGCGTACAGCGTATCCAGGTCTGCCGACAGGTCTATCACCCGGGTGACATAAGCATCGCCCCGGTCCCGGTAGGCAACCAGGCCGATACTGATTTCTGGTGCGGGCTGGGCCGAGGCCATGGTGGTGGCGATGGACCAGATCTTTTCTTTGGCAGCCTGGATCAATCCGCCCATGCTGCCGGTGGTGTCCAGTACAAACACCAGCTCGACCCTGGGTCGGCTGTCAGGCAGCGTGTGTGTGGCAGGGTCTGTCGGGGTAGTTGCCAATGCCGCACGACTATTGTTAATTGCGGGATAAACGGCAACGGTGGCCGCGGTCAGGATAAACAGGGCAAGGCCCAGGATTCTAGTTTTCATCATCGTCTCCTTCGAGTATTCAAATGTTTGAGGTAATTCTGCGTATTGCGTTTTCAGCATCGCGGTAGGCGCGCTGGAACCTTTCGTCCCTCGCTGTTTTTGTCTGCCCGACGTCGGTTCTGCGGTGCAGGGAGCGGGGGATCGAAACAAACAGCGACTGCACCAGGAAAAAGCACCAGATGGCGAGGAATACACTGCCGGACCAGGTGATTGCCCAAAGGGCAGCTGCCAGGCCGAATGCGCTCAAGCCCAGATCCAGCAGGGCAGGCATCACGCCGTGGTAAAAGTAAAAACAGCGCAGCAGCCAGATCAGGCCGGTGTGGATAAGACAGTAGAGGGTCAACGATGGGGCATAGAGCCAGCTTGCACCGGCCACCACCAACCACACAAACATGGCCGTGACGCGACCGCTTCGCTCAGCGTTGTGGCGCAGCAAATAGATAAGGTAGCACAGGCCCAGTAGGGCAATGAGCATACGCAGGGCCGGGGCGCCCCCCAACAGTGGAGTCAGTGCGCTGTATAAAATGCTGCCGGCCAAACCCAGGCCAAAGGCGACGCCAATTCCGGAATAGAAAGATAGCGGTTTCATGGGCGGTTCCTCCTTTGCTTCTCTTTCAAGTAGGCCACTTCGACCTCATTTTCAGTGATAGAAAAATCGCCATCTATGCGGCCATTGTTGTTCCTGGTAAACGAAGTGTGGGCTGGGGTTTGTTCACACAGCAACTCGGCTTTCTGTCGCATGCTTTCCAGCTGGCGGTGGTTCTCCGCCAGTAAATGCTGTTGTTCGGTCCGTGCCAACTGTGTGCTTTCCAGTTTCGATGCGATGCGGTGCGACAGACGCTCGGCCTCCAGTTTGCGACGCGTTGTCGATCGGGCCAGTGCCTGTTCGCCGGAGGCAAAGCAAATGTCTAACTCCTCATCGATATTTTGTAAGGTGGCCCTGGCCGCTGCGCTCCTCGCTGACAGTTGTTCATAGTCATGCTGCAGCCGTTTGATGTTTTGTTCGCTGCGGATCAAGTCTTCCTCCATTTCGCGCAGCGCTTGTTTGAGCAGTATCTCCGGTTCCTCCAGCCGCTCGAGGACGGCATGAAAATCGGCGGTGAATAGTCTGGTAATGCGGGTGATCAGTGCCATAAGCTTCGCTCCTGTGGTTTTCCCTTAAGTGTTATCCCCAGTAGGGCGGAATTTATTCCGCCAATGCGTGTTGCTATGGCGCCAGATTAGGCAAAGAGCGGCCCGGGCGTCAGGCATGTTTTGGTAAAACATCGGTCGCGAGATTTACAAAAGATTTACATGGGTGGGATGCGTGGCAATAGGGGAGCTGCTAACCTTGCTGTCATGCAGTGTATGGTCATTCACCCAATGAGTGAGAACACAATTGTGAAAGAGCGGCCAACTGCGGAATCCAGGATTGTGCACGCACGCAAGCTACGAGTTCTGGTGGTCGAGGATGAAGAGGCTATTCGAACCGGCCTTATCGACGTCTTCGTATTCCATGGTTACGAGGTGGATAGCGCCGTCGATGGTCGCGACGGCCTCGATAAAGCCCTGAGCGGCCGGTTCGACCTGGTATTGCTCGACGTCATGCTGCCGCGCCTGGACGGCTTCCAGATTTGCGATGAGATTCGCAAGCAGGATCGGGATCTGGCCATCATCATGCTCACTGCCAAAACCAGCGATGAAGACATCATCATGGGTTTGAGCCTGGGGGCCGATGACTATGTGGCAAAGCCATTTTCTATTGCGCAGTTGGTGTTGCGAGCCAAGGCCGTGTTGCGTCGCTCCCGGGTCGCCATCGACCTGGGCAATAGCCTGCGGCTGGGTGGAGATATTGACATCGATATGCGAAATTTATCCGGCCACCGGGGCGGGGAAGTACTTGCCTTCACCCGGCGCGAAATTGATATCCTGCAATACCTGCGGGCAAATGCAGAGCGACCGGTATCCCGGCAAGAGTTGCTGACCAAGGTCTGGGGCTACGCCAGGAACCTCGATATTGAAACCCGAACGGTGGATATTCACATCGCCAAACTGCGCCGAAAAATCGAACCGAATCCCACTGATCCCATCAATCTCATAACGGTGCGTGGTTCGGGGTACCGGCTGATCGCAGAATAGTGAAGGGGTAGTCGTATGCTTCACTCGTCCCGGCTGCAAGGTTTCAGCGAGGCCAGGCTCAAACTGCTGTTGTTGGTTTTTTTTCTGAGTCTGCTGCTGCCGATGCTGGTTCTTATCTACAACGCCCACGGGCAGCTCAAGTGGGAAGTCTTTCACCAGCATCGCTTGATGGCGGAAGAGCTGGCCAATCGCATCGATGCTCGAATCAACGGCATGATGGCCGTCGAGGAAGCGCGCTCCACTGCCGATTACAATTTCCTGGTGCTGGCGGGGGACCCGAGTTCCGGCTTGCTGCAGCGCTCGCCATTGTCGACGTACCCGGTGGCAAGTGTCGTGCCTGGTCTGCTGGGCTATTTTCAGGTGGACTCGCTGGGGCGGTTCACCACGCCGCTGTTGCCGCCGCCGGGTTCGCGCTCGGATGCCTACGGTATCGGCGAGCGCGAGTATGCGCGGCGCTTGTCACTGGAGCAGCAGGTGCTGGAGGTGTTGAGCAGGAATCGCCTGGTGCAGGGCAAGCCGGATGGCGACATGCCGGAGCTGGCGCACGAAACCTTCGCAGATGGTGAAAGCGTGGCACAACGGGCCTTCGATCAGCTCGCGGAGGCAGAATCGCCGCGACAACAGGCCAAAAAAACACGGCTTGAAGACATCGATCTGGACACGAATTTTGCATCGCAGCGGCGCAGTCGGGATAGCGTGCGCCAGCCGGCGCCGGCCTCCAGCGGCGCGGGTTTGAACCAGCGACCAGGGCGAGAAAAGCGCAAGGAGCAAACCTCCTTGCCCGAGCCGCTGTCGCGAAGCGAACTTCGCATTGCGACCTTTGAGAGTGAGATTGATCCGTTTTATTTTCGCCAGCTGGACAGCGGGCATTTCGTGTTGTTTCGCAAGGTCTGGCGCGATGGCGAGCGCACCACCCAGGGTGCGGTAATCGATCAGCAAGTTTTTGTCGGGGATGTTATCGGCTCAGCATTTCGCGATACCGTGCTGTCGCGAATGAGCCAGCTGATCGTGGCGTACCAGGGCAATGTGCTCAATGTTTTCAATGACCCGGTTAGTAGCAACGGTAGCAACGGTGGCGACGATAGCGACTATCTGGCTAGTACGCGTGAATTGAGCGGTGAATTACTTTATCAAACCGGCCTGTCGGCCCCTTTGGGCAAGCTGGAGCTTATGTTCAGCATCACCGAGCTGCCGGCGGGGCCGAGTGCCGGCGTGCTGAACCGGGTCGCGATCATTCTGCTGATGGTGCTGTGTGGCGGTTGCTACCTGATGGTTCGCCTCGGCCTGGGCCAGATCAGATTGGCGCGGCAGCAACAGGATTTTGTCTCTGCGGTGAGCCATGAACTCAAAACACCACTGACCTCTATCCAGATGTACGGAGAGATTCTACAAGCGGGCTGGGCTGATGAAGAGAAAAAGCAGGGTTACTACAACTTTATCTACGAGGAGAGCCAGCGCCTCTCCCGCTTGATCAACAATGTGTTGCAACTGGCGCGGATGACACGCAATGATCCCAGCTTGGATCTCAAGCCGGTCGCGGTCGGTGAGTTGATGGATGTGATGGCATCCAAATTAGCCTCTCAGGCGCAGCGGGCCGGCTTTGCGCTGGATTTTCAAACCGCCCCGCAGATCGATCAATGTCTGGTGCTGGTCGATGTGGATTGTTTTACTCAGATATTTATCAACCTGCTCGATAACGCCATCAAATTTTCAGGTAGTGTGGACAGGAGTGCGGACCGGAGTGCGGACAGAAGTGCAGACAACAAGCAAATCGATATTCGCTGTCAGTTCGGCCCGCAAGGAACGGTGCTGTTTACGGTGCGCGATTTTGGCCCCGGCATACCCAAAGGGCAAATGAGGAAGATATTCAAGTTGTTCTATCGTCTGGAAAACGAACTCACCCGGGACACAGTGGGCACCGGTATTGGGCTGGCGCTGGTTCATCAGTTGGCGCTGGCCATGGATGGCACAGTCGAGGTATGCAATCGCCGGCCCGGGGCAGAGTTCAGCCTGTCTCTCAAGATTTTGAAAACCTGAACCAGCCAGCCGTGACTACCGACGGCAGCTTGACCTGAGCAGCTTGGGTACTTATATTTGCCCCATTGATCACCCAAATATTGGCCGCGACTATGAGTACAGAAAAAGTTGTTTTTGCATTTTTTATTGTTCTCGCCCTGACCCTGAATTTTGGCTTTGTCCTCGGTGATATCGATAACCCCGACCACCACAACGTCTTCGAGTTATTTGCAGCGCTGATCGTCAGTCTCATCGCCACCATTATGAAATTCGGCGATCGCACCCATGTCGGTTCAGTATTGCTGGCCACCAGCCTGGTGGCGGATCTGCAATTGATCATAGCCGCCATCGTTTGGGGGATGGTCACTCACCTCACTGAAGCCGGCATGGCGCCGGCCGCGATGGCGAGTGTTGTTTCCCTCGCGGCCGGCGCGCTGCTGGCTAACTTCACCTCAGTCATACTGTTAATACTAGAGACCATCATGGTCCGGCATTAGCGCGGCGCGGGCAGCGCAGCGATGCAGCATGTCATCTATTTGTTGCTCAGGCGCCTGCGGGCGCCGATGATCACCATTCTGGTTATATATGCCATCTCGATTCTCGGATTTGTCCTGATCCCCGGGGTCGATAATGAGGGCAATCCCTGGCGCATGGATTTTTTCCATGCTTTTTATTTCGTCAGCTTTATGGGAACCACCATCGGCTTTGGCGAAATTCCCTATGAGTTCACTGTTCCGCAGCGTTTCTGGACGATTTACACCATCTATGCAACGGTGTTGGGTTGGTTGTACAGCATCGGCAAGATCTTTGCCTTGTTCCAGGATCCCGGCTTCAATCGGATGCTTCAGCGCAACGCTTTCGGCCGTAGTGTGAAGCGTCTGCATCAGCCGTTTTATCTGATCTGTGGCTACGGCATTACCGGTAGCCGACTGGTAAGCAGGCTCGATGAGAACTGCATTCAAACCGTGGTAATCGATTCCAGCCAGTACCTGATGGATGCTATGGAAACTGACGAAGTCGGCCTCAAGGTGCCCGCTATGTGTGGTGATGCATCCGATCCCGAATTGCTGAATATTGCCGGCATTCGGGCGAAAAATTGTATCGGCGTGATTGCGTTGACCAATGATGATCGCGCCAACCTGGCCATTGCTATCGACAGCAAGCTGGTTTTCCCCAGCCGCCTGGTAATCAGTCGCACCCGTTCCCGGGACACTGCGGCGAACCTTGCCTCCTTTGGCACGGATCATATCATCAACCCCTTTGAAACCTTTGCCAGGCATTTGGTCGATTCCCTGATGGAGCCCTATCAGTACATCATCAAGGATTTGATTTTCAACCCGCATCACAAGGTGTTGCCTACACCCCACCAGAAGACCCGGGGGCTATGGGTTGTGTGTGGTTACGGGCGATTTGGTCAGGCGCTGGAGAGTACCTTCAGGGCCCATGGAATACAGGTAATCTTTATCGAGCGCGATCTCGAGTCGCGCAATGCGCCCCAAGGCACGATTCAAGGTGTGGGCACAGGGGCCGAAACCCTGCTGCGAGCGGATATTCTGGCGGCGGTGGGTATTGTCGCCGGTACCGACAACGATGCCAACAACCTGTCAATCATCATTACCGCGCGGAATCTGAAGCCCGATCTGATTACCGTCGCCCGGCAAAACCTCGCTGCCAATAGGCCCGTCTTCAGGGCTGCAAATGTCAATATGATTATGGAGCCAGGGCGGATCATCGCCGACCAGATATTTGTGCTGATCAAAACCCCCCTGGCGATGAAATTCATCGATCTGTTGCGGCAGAAGGATGAGCAGTGGGCCCGTGAGTTGCTGCTGAAAATCAGTGATGTTTTACAGGATCAAGCCCTGGAGTTGTGGACGCTTGGCATCAATCAACAGCAAGCCCCTGCGGTCGAAGACGCCCTCAACAGCGGGGGTCTGGTCAGCTCGGGCCTTCTGTGCCGGGATCCCCGGGATCGCGAACGGGGCCTGTCGGCTCTGGTGCTGTTAATCCAGCGCGGCGATGAGGGGATTTTACTGCCTGATGCTGATACCCGGCT
This sequence comes from uncultured Cellvibrionales bacterium, assembly GCA_965370135.1. Classification (GTDB taxonomy): domain Bacteria; phylum Pseudomonadota; class Gammaproteobacteria; order Pseudomonadales; family JAHEGP01; genus JAHEGP01. The sequence goes on along the minus strand of CBDUUA010000068.1, from coordinate 117 downwards.
GCAACCGGGCGATGAAATCCTGGTTGGCGGACAGCACCGCGCCCAGGCCTTTATGCACTGGATTGCCGACAACCGCAATGTACTGCGCTATGTGGACTCGGGTATCGAAGTGCCCGG
>CBDUUA010000067.1:0-8406 GCA_965370135.1 uncultured Cellvibrionales bacterium | reverse complement strand
GTCGTTAGCCTCATCTTTATGGGGCTGATCATGCTTTACAAGAAAGAACTTGGCATCACCAGCGTCGAGGCCAAGATTGGCCTGAAAGAAGTACATGTCATTATTGGCTATATCTTCGTCCTGAACCTGGGTTTTCGATTATTCTGGGGCTTTGTCGGGAACCAATATGCCCGTTGGCGCGCCATTCTGCCGGGGAAGAACTTTCTGCAATCCGTGCGTGACTACAAGGCCTCAGTGAGTGCGGACAAGCCGCAACAGTTTCTCGGCCACAATCCGATGGGCCGCCTGGCCATTACCGCCATGCTGTTATTGTTGATTGTCATGGCCGTTACCGGCCTGATTCGCGCCGGCACCGATATCTACTATCCCCCCTTCGGCGCAATTGTGGCGGAATTTGTCGCCGCCCCGAACATCGACCCCGACAGCCTGATACCCTACGACTCGACCGGAACCGATGCCGAAAAGGTCGACCGACTGAAGGCCTTCAAGGGACCATTTGGCGCCATCCATCTGTACACGGCCTTCATCCTGATGTTTATTATTGTCGTCCACATCGCCGCCGTGGTGTACACCGAGGTTCGCGAGGGCGGCAGTATCATCTCGGCAATGTTTTCCGGCCGTAAAGTGTTATCCGGAAAGCCTGTGGATGATGACGCCTGAAGTGCTTCCCTGCTAAAAAAAGGCGCACCCGGCTACCACACCCCCAGCCGCTTCATCAAATCGGCAAAGCGCTCCATAGCCTTGAACTTCACCTCTAATTGAGTGTGATCCTCGCCCTCCTCAACCCAGGCCGCACGACCCCAGGGCGAGGGTGTCCAGGGTAGTGCACTGGTGTGATAGCTGCCGGCGGGATCGAGTGATTCGATAAACTCCCGGGTCATCAACTCCATGGGGCTGAGGACGACGTCGAAGGGCTGGTCGTAGTTGCCGTTCTCCTTGCGCAGTGCAAACAGTTGCTCGACGATCGCGGCCAGATCGGCATTCTTGCTGGGCACAGCCAGCCAGCCGTCATTGGCCGCCGATCGACGCAGTGCGGCTTTGCTCTTACCACCTACCCAGACCGGTACCTTTTGGGTCGGCGCCGGGGACATGATGACCTTGTCGTAATCAAAGAATTCACCGTGGTGGGATACGATCTCACCGCTGTGGAGTTGGTGCATGCAGGCGATAACCTCGTCGAGACGGCGACCGCGATCCTTGAATTTGATACCCAACAGCTCGAACTCTTCCTTGATCCAACCGGCGGACACGCCACAAACCACGCGATTATTGGTAAACAATGCGGCGGCACTGACGGCGCGAGCAACGGTGAACGGATCGCGCAGCGCCGCTTGATAGATGTTGGTGGCGAGGCGCAATGTTGTCGTGGCGACCCCCATCGCCGTCAGGGTCACCCAGGGGTCGGTCCAGGGATTGGTGTCCGGCCACCAGATCTTGCCGTCTGCGGTATAGGGATAGGGCGCATCGAATTGAGTGGGATAGATCAGGTGGTCGGGTACGGTAATGCCTTCGTAGCCCAGTTCCTCCGCTTTTTTGGCAATATCGATAAATTGATCAACTTCGGTGGTGTTGACGAGGGAGATCCAGTATTTCATAGTGACGACTCTCTTGGCTGGCTGGCTTGCTTTATTGGCTGGCTTTATTGGCTTGAAAGCACAAACTTTATTCAACTAATTGCGCGAGTATTCTACTCAAATACACCCTCGCCATAAACGGATTTTTTAGGGCCTTGCCAAAACCAGCAGCAGACACTAAAAAGTAAATCCAGCCAATTTTGCACTATGGAATAAACAGGAAAACCAAACATGGAACTCGATGAGCTAGCGGCAACAATCCAGCAATTGAAAGACATCAATGATATCAAGCAACTCAAGTCGCGCTACTGCCACCTCGTCGATGCGGGAAATTGGGATGAACTGGAAACCCTTTGGTCAGAGGACGCTATGTGTGACTACGGTTTCTTTGGCGCGTACACCGGCAGAGCAGAGATCATGAACGACTTCTTTCGCGGACAGGTCGCCAGCGTGTCATCTTTCAACGCCCATATGGTGCACAACCCGATCATTGAGGTTGCCGGGGATTGCGCCTCAGCCTGCTGGTATCTCACTGCCCATACCACGCTTCGACCCCATAACCAGGCGGTCTGGGTGATGGGCGTGTATCACGACCAGTACCAACGTATAGGCGGAGACTGGAAAATAACTTCCCTCAAGGTAGACTTCAAATACTTTTCACCCTTCGAAGAAGGCTGGGCCAAAACACCAATGTGGGAAATGCCGTCCTAGGCAAACAGTGACTCTTTGTGCCCCGCCTCCTGTGTCAGGATAGATGTCGCGAGCAATGAATTTTATCACCCACCCCGCCCTGTGCTGCCCGCTGGATCAGCTGCCTCTGCAGCCCCATGACAACAGTCTGCGGTGCGACCATGGCCACAACTTTGATATTGCCCGCCAGGGCTATGTGAATTTGTTGTCGGCACAGGACAAGCGCTCTAAAGATCCCGGGGACAGCGTAGCGATGGTGGCCGCCAGGCGCGAATTTCTCAACGCCGGTTATTACCAGCCCCTCGCGGCCAGACTATGCCAGGAGCTTGAAGCCAGACTTTATCAAAAGTCGCTACTCGTGGATGCGGGCTGTGGCGAGGGCTACTACCTGCAACAACTGACAAATCATCTCGCTTCACATCGCAGGCCGGTGCCCGCCATGGTGGGTTTCGATATTTCCAAATGGGCAGTACAGGCAGCGGCTCGCACCCAGGCAGCCACCTGGCTGGTGGCCAGCAACCGGCAGATTCCACTGGCAGACCACAGCACCGACCTGGTATTGAGCCTGTTTGGATTTCCCGCACACGACTCTTTTCAGCGCATACTCAAGCCGGGTGGCCAGCTGGTACTGGTGGAAGCCGGATCGCAACATCTGATCGAGCTGCGCCAGGTCATCTATCCCCGCATCAAAGAATCAAAACCCCGGGGAGTGCATGGAGCGACGCAAGCAGGATTCGTTCAAATAGCCCGAGAGGAACTGCAATTCAGCCCACCAACAATGGATTCTGCAGCCATTGGGCAATTGCTACAAATGACGCCCCATTTATTTCGTGCCAGCAGCGAGGGCAAAAAGCGGGCCGCAGCGCTAACGCAACTGCAGCTTACAGTTGATGTTGTGATCCATGTATTTCAAAAGTGCGAATAGTGCTAACACCATTTACTTCCCGGTAAACTTGTCCTTCAACTTGGTGATGCCCAGCATATTCATCACCGCCTTTTCATAGAAAGGCTCGGAGGTGCCCTTGACCATCTTGCGCAGGAAGTATTTCTCAAAGCCGATCTTGGCCAGGTGCACCCACTTGCCCTGACCAAACCAGCTGACATTGCGCGGCGGGATCTGTGGCAGGGCGACAAAAGCGGCGCCGGTATCACCAAAGTCGGCCAGACACAGGGTGTTCCAGGTGGCTTTGTGGGTGGGCTCCCCACCATCGATCAGCTCACGGATATTGTGCGCCGTGGCCGTGACCATGGACTCAATCATATAGCCGGTCTTGGGGGTGCCCACCGGCAACGGTGTCTCTTCAACCGGTGGAATAGCCACGCAAACACCGACGCTGAAGATATTCTTGTAAGTGGGATTGCGCTGGTACTCGTCAATAATAATAAAACCCCGCGGATTGGTGAGTCCGTCGATACCGAACACCGCATCCACGCCCTTGAAGGCGGGCAGCATCATGCTGTGCTTGAACGGCAATACATGCTCTCTCTTGGGCTTGCCGTCCTCGTCGTGCTCAGTGACATACATGGTGCCGTCTTCGATTTTGGTAGTCTTGGCATTGCAAATCCACTTGATATGCCGTTCCCGCATCACCGACTCCAGCATGCCCTTGGAATCCCCGACACCGCCCAGGCCCAGGTGGCCGATATAGGGCTCCGGAGTGACATAGGTCATAGGCACCTGGTCGCGAATCTTGCGGCGGCGCAGATCGGTATCCATGATCATGGCGAACTCGTAGGCCGGACCGAAGCACGATGCGCCCTGTACCGCCCCCACCACAATGGGGCCAGGATCGGTGACAAAGGTATCCCAATTTATTTTCGCCTTCTCGGCGTGGGACACATGACAGACCGACTGCGAATAACCGTCGGGACCCAGGCCCTCGACTTCGTCAAAGGCCAACTTGGGGCCGGTGGCAATGACCAGGTAGTCGTATTCAACAAAGCTGCCATCCAGCAGCTCCACCTTGTTCTCGTCAGCATGCAGGCGTTTGGCGGCCTGGGTGATGGCCTCGATGCCTTTGCGCGCCAATGCAGGAGCGATTTCGATTTCAATATCCTCGCGCTTGCGCCAATCCACTGCCACCCAGGGGTTGGAGGGCACAAAGTGAAAGTTGGGTGAATCACTGATGACAGTGACTTTGTCACCCGCAGCTGCCAACGCTTTCATTTCATAAGCCAGGGGCATGCCGCCGATACCGGCGCCCAAAATCACAATATGAGCCATCGTAGTCTCCTGATTAAGATTAAGCTGATTTTATTGTGCGGAACACATTAGATATTTCTACTATATAACCATCGCTATACAACTACCAGTATTGACAGGTCATGCAGCCAAGCTCTTGTGCTTGATCTCCATTTGATCTCCATTTGATCTACATAAGGTTCTGTCGATTTTTTCACTGGCCAGTAACACCGGTACAAAGTAACAATAAAGACCGCAAATCGCTATACTGCGAGCAAACTCATAACAAAGATTATCCAACCATGGCCACATTTGACAAGAACAACGATCCCCTGGACGAGCAGGGCCTCGCGCGCCACATAGAACAAGCGCTAGCGACCAAAGCGCCTGCCGGACTCGAGTTGGCAGCCCGTTACAGAATGATACAACTGCTGTTCAAACCCGTCGTGCTGGGCATGGACAGCATCCCGCAGCAGCCCTGCCTGTTTGTCGGCAACCACTCCCTGTTTGCGCTGGACGCCATGGTACTCACACCCATCCTGCAACAGCGCCTGGGGCGGTTCCTGCGGCCGCTGGGCGACAGGATCCTCTGGAGCACCGCCCCGGTCGGATCCCTGGTGATCCGGCAGGGCGCCGTCCTCGGACACCCCGAGGTTTGCAGCGCCTTAATGGAAAATGGTGAAGACCTGCTGGTATTTCCCGGTGGCGCCCACGAGTCGGTCAAGCCCACCAGTGAGTTCTACAAGCTGCAGTGGAAACAGCGCCTCGGCTTCATCAGGCTGGCGGCCCAACATGGCTACACCATTGTGCCCTTTGGCATGGTGGGGCCCGACGAATTCTACGGCCATTACATGGAGGGCAAGGATCTGCTGGAATCGCGCCTTGGGAAATTAATACAGGGCCAGGGCAAGCTGTTACAACGCCTCGGTCTGCTGTCGGAAGCCAATCGCGACGATCTGGTGCCACCTATTCCGGTGGGCGCATTGGGTACGCTGTTTCCCAAGCTGCAGCGCTGCTATATTGGTTTTGGTGAGGCGGTAGACCTGTCGACGCACCAGGGCAAAACCCTGAGCGCTGCCCGGATGCGCGCCATCCGGGATCGGGTCGCCCTGGCCATCGAGCAGCAACTCAGCGAATTGCTGCTGGCGCAAAAGCAAGACCGAGAGCAGGAAGGTTTACTGCGTCGCATTCTTAGCCGCTAGTGCGCCTTCTTACCCGCTATTTACCCGCTATCGCTCGCTCACTTCGAGTCACGCTGCCGCATCCAGGCCACTACATCGGCCACAATCTCGCGGCCCTCGGGCTCATTGAAAATTTCGTGGAACAGGCCATCATAAACTGTCAGGGTTTTATCCGGCGACTGCGCCATGTCGTATAGCAGACGCGACCCCGCCACCGCCGTCAGCGCATCCGCGCCACCGTGCAGAATGAGTAGCGGCAGCGTCAGCTGCGAAGCCTGCGCTTGCAGGCGCTGCATGGCTGCAAACAGCTCAGCAACTTGCCGTGCCGAAATCTTGCCCATGTGGTTGAGTGGATCCTCGGTATACGCCCGCACCACTGCCGGATCCCGGCTGACAGCGTCGGCGGACAACTGCATCACCCCCAACCGTGGCAGCAACTTCGCCAGCAGCCGCACCACCATCACTTGTAGTGCCGGTGGCTGCTCGGGATTCTGGATGGCGGCACCGGAGAGAATTAAACCCGCAAACAACTGTTGATGCTCGAGCGCGGTGACCGCGCTCACCAGCCCGCCCATACTATGCCCCAGCAAAAATACCGGCAACCGTGGATACCACTCGCCCACTTGCCGGCGCAGCTCAAGCACCGCATCAAGGTAATCTTTAAAACGGGGAATATGACCCCGCGTGCCCCCGGATTTGCCGTGACCCGGCAGATCCAGGGCGCACACGGCATAACCGGCCTGATTCACCTGCACCGCCAGTTCAGCATAGCGGCCCGAGTGCTCGGCCAGACCATGAACTACCTGCAACACCGCCCTGGTCTCCCCCGCGGGATGCCACTGGCGGTAGCAAACGTCTACCCCCGCCACCTGTAGCTTGCCTTCAAGAGCTTCACCAACGTCACTTGCCGCCATTGCCAATCTCCCCCTGGTCGAATTGAAAGTCGAATTGAAAGTCGATGTGAAAGCCGATACGAAACTACTGCCTGGCCCCGAGGGCCAGCGCGCGTGCGCGAACTTGCGCGGGATCGTCCTGAACCGCCCCCCAGGACTTTGTATGCCGCTCGACCAGCGAGGCCAGCATAAGCACGTGCGCGGGTTCGTCGTTGAGGCAGGGAATAACCTGGTAGTGCTCACCCCCGGCGCCGAGGAATATCTCGCGGTCCTCGATGGCAATTTCCTCCAGCGTCTCCAGGCAGTCAGCGGCAAAACCGGGACATATGACCTGGACCGATTTTACACCCCCCTCGGCCATCGCCCTAAGACTGTGATCGGTATAGGGCTGGAGCCATTGTCGGGGCCCAAGGCGCGACTGAAAACTGAGTTGCCATTGCCCGGAACCCAATCCCAGCGCTTCCGCCAGCAGTCGACCCGTCTTGTGGCACTCGCAGAAATAGGGATCGCCCTGGTGCAAACACTCCTCGGGAATGCCATGAAAAGACATCAACAGCATATCGGCTTCGCCGTGGGCGCTGCGGTGGCGTTTCACGCTGTCCGCCAGTGCGCCAATATAGGCTGCGTCGTCGTGGTAGTGATTGATAAAGCGCAGTTCCGGCAGCCAGCGCCAGTGCCGCAGCTCGCGGGTCACGGCGTCGAAGACCGACGCCGTGGAGGTGGCTGAATACTGCGGATATAACGGCAGTACCAGCAGGCGACGCACCCCGGCCTCGCGCAGTTGCCCAAGAGCCGCCGGGATCGAGGGATTACCGTAGCGCATACCCAACACCACCGGCACATCACCACCATTGCGCGCCGCCAGCAATCCGGCCAGCGCATCGCGCTGGGCACGGGATATCACCAACAGGGGCGAGCCATCCTCGGTCCACACTTTCTGGTAGGCCCGGGCTGAACGACCGGGGCGCGTATTGAGGATGATAAGGTTGAGCACCAGCCACCAAATCGGTCGCGCCATCTCCACCACCCGGGGATCCCACAGAAATTCCTTCAGGTAGCGCCGCACCGATGCCCGATCAGGCGCGTCGGGCGTACCGAGATTAACCATCAACACGCCCATGGGCCCGGCCTGGTCATGCCGGTAGCTTTGCAAGTTGACTTCGCTCAAGAATTTGCCCTCAATTCAGCAGAATAATAAAATTCCCCTCCCCATAAGTCCATCGATCGATGACTTTGTAGGGCTGAATTTATTCGGCCACCCGCCTCCGGGTCGGATGCCAGCCTGTGATAAACCGCTAATAGTCGGATACATTCGACCCTGCCAGCAACCCTGCCACTAACCCTGCCACCAATAGTTACCGGAAAGTTACCGGAATGTCCCCGAACAGAAATCTGTCGTATGATGGCAGTCACTTGCCCCCGGGCATCAAATTCAATGGGAGGAAAATCGAATGGAGTGGTTTACTTTAGCCCTCAAGCAGTTTGCAAACTTTGAAGGACGCGCCCATAGAACGGCGTATTGGATGTTCTTGCTGTTCTATTTCATATTTTATGCGGTCGCCATCGCCATCGATGGACTGCTTGGCATTGCGCTGGTCTCCGGCATTTACAGCCTTGCGCTATTGCTACCGAGCATCAGTGTCTGTGCGCGACGCCTGCACGATACCGGACGCTCCGGTTGGTGGCAGTTACTGCTGTTAATCCCGGTACTGGGTATTATTGTGATGATTTATTTCCTGGTGCAAGACAGTCAGCCCGGAACCAACCAATACGGCCCCAACCCCAAGTTGTAGCTGGGCTCACCAGTGTATAGTTTGTTTTTCTTGCCGCAAACCACTAATCTGAACCGCCACGCCAATTGAAATAATCAGGCAGGCAACGGTAGG
>CBDUUA010000066.1:0-8452 GCA_965370135.1 uncultured Cellvibrionales bacterium | reverse complement strand
ATAGTTGACATATAGTACATGGATACATGACTGAATGCTCCAGTGGAAAACGCGCAAGCTTAATCCAACTGGCTGGCAAGATTGGCCATGAAGAGTTCACGATCTCTCAATTGCATTTTTGACATTAGCCCAGCAGGTCTCTAATTGGCTCGCAATTCCGGGTGAAGCATCGGCGGGAGCCAGTTTCCGAGAGGCTGATTAGGGTTGATGTCATAGTCTCTTTATGAGCTGTTCACCCCTGTATTTAAAGGTATTTACAGAAAATTCGTGCCGGATGCGGGCGGTCGAGGCCAAATAGTAACAAAAAGCTGGTATCATGACGCCCCTGTCGAAAGAGTGACAGATCAGCACAATTTTTGTGTGCTATATTTACCTGAACAATTACCGAAACGCGCCCGATTATTCCGATTTGAGTTGCAGATGCCTTGTGTTTTTTATCCCCAATTCTCTAGGTCGGCCCGGGTGCATAAAAAAAACCTTGGAGGCTGCCCCGAGAATAGGCTGATCTACTGCGTCCAAGACTCGTCTGGCCAGATTGCCCGCTCATTCATCGTTAAATTGATGCACTTTTACCCTCAAATAGCTTCAAATAGCCTCAAATGAGAAAACAAGCTGACGTCAACAGTCTTGCCCTCGCTACGATCGCGATTTTTGAGTGCTCTCCTGGCAACATACTGGAAGGAATTGGGCGTGGCCCATATTCGATTATTCAAGCATTACATTAGAACCCCCTATGTCATTCTCGCGGTTCTGGAAGCGGTGGCCATTATTGTGGCCGTGTACCTTGCCGTACTACTACGACATAGCCTGGAACCGTTTCCGCAGAACTACCTGACTGTGGATTTGTTGCTGCCTGCGATGTGGGTCAGCTTTGTGCTGCTTTTTTGCAACCTGGCGATGTCGGTCTACGCTGCCCAGCTCAAGGAGGGCTTTTCCGGCATGGTAGTGCGCTCCCTGGTGAGTTTTTGCCTGCTGGGAAGCGTCGCGCTGTATTTGTCCAACCTGGCGTTTCCGCTATTTTCCCTGGAGCCCGGTATTACCAGTCTGGTGATTACCATCTCCCTGCTGCTAGTGCTACTCATTCGCTCCTTATTTTTCCGCTTGGTGGATGCAGGAGCGCTGCGACGGCGCGTTGTAATTCTCGGCGCGGGTGAAAAAGCCAGGCAAATCTGGGAGAATATATGCCTCTCCTCGGGGCAGCGAGCCTTCGAATTGGTGGGTTTTATTCCCTGCGGCGAGGATGACATCAAAGTCGAGTCGCATCGGCTGCTAACCCTCAAGGGTTCTTTGCCGGACTTTATGCAGGCAAATAGCATTGATGAGATTGTCGTGTCACCGGATGATCGTCGATTGGGTTATTCAAGCGTTGTGACTATGGCCGAGCTACTCGACTGTAAGATGAACGGCGCCGAGGTGCTGGAGGCGATTACATTTTGCGAAAAAGAATTGGGTCAAATTGAACTGGCCTTGCTCTATCCCGGGTGGTTGATTTTTAGTGACGGCTTTCAATTCAATGCGTTTCGTACCTACACGAAGCGGGGGTTTGATCTGCTTGCCAGCACCATTATGGTGTTACTTACCTGGCCGTTGATATTGATCACTGCGTTTGCAGTGGCTATGGAGAGCGGTTTCAGAGCCCCGGTTTTCTATCGGCAGGTTCGTACCGGCCAGGATGGAAAGCCCTTTGAGCTATTAAAGTTTCGCAGCATGCGAGTCGATGCGGAAAAGGGCGGGGCAGTGTGGGCCAGAGAGAACGACGATCGAATTACCCGTGTGGGTGGTTTTATTCGTTCAACTCGGCTCGACGAGTTGCCCCAAATCTACAATATTCTTAAGGGTGACATGAGTTTTATCGGCCCCCGGCCCGAGCGGCCCGAGTTTGTGGCTGGTCTGATAGAACAAGTCCCTTATTATGACGAGCGCCACCGTGTGAAACCGGGCCTCATGGGCTGGGCCCAGCTATGCTATCCCTATGGTGCTTCGATTGACGATGCAGCGCAGAAACTGCGCTATGATCTCTACTATATTAAGAATCACAGCATATTGCTTGACTTGATGATTGTGGTACAAACAGTCGAAGTTGTACTAGTGGGCAACGGGGCCAGATAGCTCATGGCTAGTGGCTATATTTACATTAAATGTACATTAAATTTACAAATGGAAAGGGGAAGGTGACATGGCTTTGTTGAAATTGCTATCTGTGGCATTGGCTGCTACGTTTTTAATAGCTTGCGAAAGCACTGGGCCTATTGAAGTACCGGAATCCAAAGTCTCCTATAGTGAAGAGGAGTATCGAATAGGGGTTTCCGATCAATTGGCAATAAGTGTCTGGCGCAATGAAGATTTGTCGCTCACGGTGCCGGTGCGCCCGGATGGAAAAATTTCCGTGCCACTGGTCGGCGATGTTCTCGCAGCCGGCAAAAGTAGCGAAGCATTGGCGGCAGATATCACCGCCCAGCTGACGGAATTTATTCGCAGCCCGCAAGTCACGGTCATCGTTCTTGACGCTGCCAGCACCGACTTTCAACAAACGGTGAGAGTGACAGGCGCAGTGGTCAGTCCGGCGGCATTTCCCTTTCGCAAGGGGATGACGGTATTGGATGTGGTGCTACAGGTTGGTGGACTCACTGAATTTGCTTCAGAGAACAAGTCCAAGCTTTACCGCTCGACTGGCGGAGAAGTTAAAGCCTACCCAATTTACCTCAGGGATATTCTTGAACGGGGCAAGCTGGAGACTAACTATCCATTGGCTCCGGGCGATATTATTTCGGTGCCCGAGAGATCCTTTTAAGTCGATATTTAAAGAGCGAAGTGTATGGATGCCCCATTTTACAAACAGGTGATACAGGCTGCTCTACGAGAACTGATTAAGTTCAAGTCACTGGCCGCCGCCCTCTTTATTATTGCCGCTTTTCTTGTATTACTGGCTGGGTATCTGTATCCCAAGCAATATGTGACGACCTCACTCTTGTATGCGGACGTTACCAATATTTTAACGCCGCTCCTTAAGGGGCGGGCAGTGTCGACTGAACTATATAAACCGGGTAAACCCAGGGAAGTTCTTTACACCAGTCGCATTATGAGAGAGGTGGTTAGAGAAGCGGGTTTGGCAACTGAAGATACGCTGCCGGTGGATGTCGAGCGGATGATCTCGCATATCAGGAAAAACACCGAAATAACCCTCGAGGGAGAGAGCAAGAATTATTTCAGAGTGACGTATACAGACCTCAACCCGGATCTATCATTCAATATTCACAACGCCCTTATTAAAGTATTCATCAATGATGCGGCAAATAATAAACGCGAAGAAAGTCGTGGCGCCTATCAGTTTATTGATGCCCAGGTTAAATCTTACCAACGAAAATTGCAGGAGGCGGAGGGCCGCCTAAAGGATTTTAACGCGTCCAATCGAGATGGGACCGCACAATCGGTGGATAATCGTATTGAACAAATTCGCCAGCAGATCGAGGAATTAAAGCTCCAGATCGATGAGCAGGACGCTCGTGTTATCTCTATGCAAAGCCAGCTAACCTCGGAAGGACAGTTCCTCGCCAAGCGTTCCAAGGTGGACGCGCTTAACGAGCGGCTGGCGTTGATGTACAGTCAACTCGACACCCTGCGGCTTAGCTATCAGGAGACCTATCCCGATATTATTTCGCTCAAAGACCAGATTAGTGAGTTGGAAGCTGATATCGCAGAAGTTGAAGCACAGGGGGCTTCAGGGGGTATAGTTGCCGGTGGTGCAGCCAACCCGTACTACCAGGAGCTGAAAAGCGGCATGATGGAAGCGAGGGTTGCGCAAGGCACGATGCGCAAGCGAAAAGTGGTGCTGGAAAGAATGCTGGCAGAGGAATACGGCCGATCTTCACGCATTGCCGAGCGGCGCGCCGAGTTCACAGAGCTAACCCGGGATTACACTGTTACCAAGGACGTTTACGAAGAAATGTTGCTGCGCAAGGAGGCCGCACGGCTCTCCATGACCCTGGATATTGAAGGTCAGGGGGTGAGTTATAAAATACAGGAGCCGCCAGTATTTCCCCGGAATCCCTCGGGTCTACAATTCTGGCATCTGGCTATCGCCGGTCCGTTCGTGGGCTTGTTGTTACCCCTTGGGTTACTGTTGGCTTTTGTTCTGGCTGACCCTCGAGTGCGTTTTACCAGTGTGTTGCAGGACCTATTACCTGCCGATGTGGTGTTGCTTGGTGTCGTACCACACTACAACACGCCGGTGGCCAAGCGCGTACTGAAAAGCGATATGTTGGCCTACGGTGGCTTGGCGTTGGTGGCGATGGCAGTGTACGGTGGTTTGGTTGCCATGATTATTACTGAAACGGTGTAGCGGAATTGGCATTATGGACGAAAAAGAAAATGTACTGCGTAGCATTGTCGGCATGAGCGGTGCCGGGGACAGTTTTGTCAATCGGGGTTCCATCAATGAGATGGCGGAAATTCGCCGTCTCGATACCGAAGATCTCAATGCTAAAAAAATGGTTTTCCCGGGCATGCAACAGCGTGAGGTGTTGAATGCCTTTCGTGAAATTCGAACCAAACTGTTGCAGCAGTCGCCCAAGGATAATTTTGTCTTGTTGGTGAGTTCTATATGTGCTGAAGGTGGCGCCAGTTTTGTTAGTGTCAATATGGCGATAGCTTTTGCCCTTGCCGAAAACAAAACAGCCTTGATTATTGACTGTAATTTATACGATCCCTCTATTAGCGATATGCTGGTGTTGGAACCCGATTTCGGTTTAACGGACTATCTTGAAGATCCTGAACTGGACATCGACGATATCATATATTCCTCCGGTATCCCGCGCTTGCGGGTGATCCCTGTGGGCGATAAACGGGAGTCGGCTACCGAGTTTTTTACCGGTGAGCGCATGCGCCGCTTTATTAATAGCATCAAGAAACGCTACCCTGATCGCTATATCATTCTCGATGTCGCACCACTGAGTACGTCAACCGATGCGCGCATACTGGTGGACGTTTGTGATTTTGCAGTTCTGGTTGTTCCAAGTGGTAGAACTACCGAATCCCAGATAATGGCGGGGATCGATGCTGTCAGTCGCGAAAAACTTGGGGGTATCGTCTTTAACAATTAGTATTCGCCCATAAACGGTTGTCCCGAAATGACGGGCCATTGGAGAGGGTGCATATTCCAGCAAAGACTGGTATTTACGTAGTTTTTTACTTTACGTATTCTCGTATCGATTGATTTTTATAAATTCAGCCAGCACCGGGTTTACGCGCTTTTTAAAAGAATCTGCATTTCATTATGCACATAAATAAAATATGGTTTTCTACTTGCGTCCGGGGGGAAACATGAAGTCAAGGCTTATACCTTGCATTTGTAGTGCTGCAATGCTTTTGAGTGGGCATGTGCTGGCCTCCAATTTAAAGTGGGAGGTCTATGGTGATCTCGGTGCCCAGTACGAGTCCAACCCTCGCAAGGCCGCGAGTGGTAGTGAGCAGGGCGACACCAAGGTGCGCGCCCTTGCTGGTATTCGCTTGCATCAAGAAACCGAGTTCATCTTTCTCGATTTTGATTACCGCGCCAGCCATGAAACCTGGCTGGGTGAGATGGATGAGATATTTGGTGACCGCAATAAGTTGGAAGGCTATGGCCAATTCTCCTGGAAACCGGCTGATTATTTTACTTTTTATGTTAACAACCGGCGCGAAGACCTGATCGTCAACAACAGATTTGTTGAAACCCAAAATAACCGCACTGTGCGCAGTGTAATTGAAGTGGGTGCAGAGTTCACCGCGAGGCTGAGTCGTGTCGATACCCTTAACCTGGTGCCGATTTATCGCGCGGTAAATTTTAGTGATGCCGGTATCGATAGCAAGCGCCCAGGTGTATTGCTGTTTTGGGGCCATAGGCTTTCCGAGACCGATGCTTTGAGCGTTAACCTGTTTGCAGAGAGCATTGACTTTGAAACCCCGGTATTAGACGCCATTGCGCCTCAGGATGATATCCTTCGTGCCCAAGCCTTCGTGGGCTATTCCGCCAGGCTCAACCGGCTAAGCTACGAATTTGAGGCTGGCTATACCTGGGTGCGCCGTGATGATAGCAATAATGCCGATAGCATTGATGACTCGGCCAACGATTACTCCGGGCCTTTGATCAGGGCACGCCTGAATTACCAGCACGAGAATCACTCGTTTCAATTGCGGGTCATACGGGATCTTACGGATACCTCGGTCGGTTTGGGTGGCTCCTTTTCAGGTGGTGACTACGGTACCGGAGACACCAGTGTTAACCAGCTGGCACTGGTGACACGTTCCCAGATAGATGTGTACTATGATCTGGCGTTTGCTGCCGAGCAGTGGAGTTGGCAAATTGGTTATCGCTACGATCAACAGGATGTCGAGTATGATGCCCTTGATGCCCTTGAAGATGCTATCGGCCCCATTGACCCCCCCATTGACTTGGGTCTGCTTGGTGTCCAGGACGAGACAAGAAACCTAATATACAGCGCCCTGCTTTATGAGATGACGCCCAAGATCACTGCTCGCCTTATTGGTAATTACAGGATAACAGACTTTACCGATAGCCCTTTAGGCAGGGAGGACGATATCTATCGTCTTGGGCTGGTGTTTACTTTCCGCATGTTCAAGTATGGTTATTTCGACCTCGGCGCTGAACAAGAGAACAGAAATAGCAATGTGGTCCATGACTACGTGGATAATAAGATATTTGCCAATCTGCGCCTGGTGTTTCCAGCGCGGCCGGGTCGGCGCGATGCTCGCGGCGGCTATGGCGGCGGTGGCGGTGGCGGCGATTTTGGGTTCTAGTTATTGAGCTGGATGTTGATCTACCTCGGTCAACTTTTTCATTGCATCAATATATAGCAGCTTTATCTTTGCCACCGACTCTACCGCAGAGGCTCTTGTCCGGGAGCAATTGCCTCCGGCGCAGTGATAGAATATGGCTAGTAACGATGCATCCTCTCTACCGTGCAGAAATGCCAGCAATTGGTAGCCTTTCGCTTTAAGTTCAGAGTTAGTCGAGTAGTCGCCAATAGCATACCAGTAGATAATTTCAGCGTTGCCCGTCATCGATTGTAGTGAAACCAGCTTTAGCGGGTCTCCCTCGGGGCTGGTTATCGACTGCTCAGAACGTAGCTTCCACTTTCGGTTGTCGCTAATATTATTATCCCACTGTATCAACTCTTTGCCCTGGCCTTGTGAAAAGTAGGTGACGATGTGTATCTGCATTTCCGGGAATTTGCCGGGGAATTGCAGCACCAGGTGTTCGTCCATTTTTCTGTATGCGGGCTCCCAGCGTGGCTGTTTGGCGTATTCGATGAGCGTACTTTGACTGTCTTTGAGTACGCTGGCTAAATTGCCATGGGCAATGTGGGGCTTGATTGAGGCATACCAGAGTGGACCAAAAATAGCCGTAATGGCGGCTACCGTTGCAACGGCAAACCAATGCAGCCGGGGTTGAGGCAGGACTCTCGACGAGTCTGTAGCGGGCTGAAGATAATCATCGAGAGTTTCGATATGCATGGCGATATAAAGATAAGGTGGCAGGCAAAGAGTGAAGGCCACCCACCCCAGGATTTCGTGATCGACCATCAGCGAGCTCTGCATATCGCTTATATGGCCGATGACTACCAGGCTGAAAACCCGTATCCAATTGCAGAGCAAGCCAAAGACCACCGCCACTGCCAGCAGCAGGACTTTGTGCCAATTTAGCCGGTAGTAAAGGTGGCCGTATACCGCGCCAATAATGCCGGTTATCAGCAGGTAGCTCAGGCCGCTGCATCCGCCGGCGACTTGGAAAGTGCCAGCGGGGATGGTGATTTGATTTTGCTCGATAAAGGCGGGAACGCCGACCCAGTCGAGGCCGAGGGTGCAGACCTTTACGGTGATCGACTGCAACACGCCGTTGAAGATATCCCATACAGGCACGGCGGCATAGAACAACAGAAACGGGAAGCGCAGTTTTTTGCCGGCGTTAAGTCCATATACCGAAGTGATAGCGAGTAAGCCGAGTGCGGGTAGTGTCAGCTGCTGTAATACCAGTACATGGGTGACTCGACCAAAAAGCCAAAGCAGGCTGAAGGCGAATAGGGGGATGATAGCGGGCCAGTAAGGGGATTTGCCGGCATGCATCAGGCCTGGAAGCTGGCGCACTATCAACAGACCACATAAGCCCAGCAGTAAGTAGCCATGGGAGTAGGCTTCGTGGAGTGTATTCCATCGGTCGGCAAAGCTTATCGCCGTAGGAAAATACCAATAGCAGAGCGGGGCCAGTGCGGCCAGGCCAAACAAAGTGTAAGTACGCCGAGGAATCGTCATCAGGACATGGGTTTTGTGTCTATAATGTTTGATATTATCAACGACTTGAGCCATTTATTAGGTGTAAAATGCCATTTCGTTGCATTGTCCTGAATATTGTTCTGAATATTGCCCTGAATTAAAGTCAAAGAAACCCCTTATGCGT
>CBDUUA010000065.1:0-8529 GCA_965370135.1 uncultured Cellvibrionales bacterium | reverse complement strand
ATCAATTGAGCAACCTTGAGATGGTTTTCGGTGCTGACCTGGTCGATCAGGACTTGTATGTGCAGGCGGTGACACAGTTTGACCAGGGCGCGTATGGCTTTTAGATCCTGTCGGCGGGTGCCCATGGACTTGATCCAGGAGGTTGAAGTGGAGATCTGGTTGATGGCGCAACTGCCTAATAACCGCAGTGAGGTGTGCTTGTCGGTAAAGTGATCGATGCCGACCTGACAACCCATTTGTTCCAGTTGGCGAAGTTTACGGATGCTCTGCTGCACCTGGCTCGCGAGCACGGCCTCGGCAAATACCAGCATGATCTGCTGTGGTATGCAGCCGGGCTGGGACACTATATCGTGTACTTCGTCGGTAAAATCCTGCTGCCAAAAATGCGCTTCGGCAATCTTTATGCAGAGCAGGCCGGCGTTGTGAGCCGATGTGGGCCCAGCGGCAAATCTAGCGGCAGCTTGCAGCACGCGGGTACTGATATCACCCTCGAGATCGAGGTCTTGTGCCAGGGCATAGAGGCGGTCGATAGGGCGATAGTCCGGAGGCGATTTCGGCCAGCAGAGCCCGGCTTTTGAGCCGATGCGGTTTTCTCCCTGCAGTTCCATGATCGCTTCCAGGCTCAGGGTGAAACTGTTTTGCCGCAGGGCCTCACGCAGGCTTGATACCAGGCCGGGTCGGGATGTAACCAGGGAGGATGGCTCGATGCGCTCACTCGATCGCTGTTGTTCGGCAAGCTCGGTGAGGCCATCATCGGCGAGGCCATCATAAGATGTGGCGTTGTCTTGGTTTTCCCCCGGGAGCCTGCGCAGTGACGCGAAATTGACATGGCGATGATCCACCCATTGCTGCCGGCTTCGCAGTTGCAGATGGCGGGTGTTATCGCCGGTATGGGTGTCGAGCAGTACTGGCTTGCCGGCTGCCAGGCTGAGGAGGGTCTCACTATCGCTGTCCGAGCCAACCAGCAAGGAAAACGGCTGGCCGATCATTTCGACTTTATCATAGCCAAGCAGGTCCGCAGCAGGCTGGTTGGCATGTAGTACGCGGCCATGTTCGCACAGGATGATGCCGTCAAAACTGGCCTCAGTGAGTCGCCACCAGCCCGGCATCGGGCTAACTGTCAGGTGCTCAAGTGAGAGGCTGTCGACCGGGTTGACATCGGCTTCAATGTGGTCGGTATCAGGTTCGGTTTGCCGGGTGTTGTTACGGATAGGGGTGAGGCGGGTAGGGATGGCCAGGCCGATAGCGAACAGCAGCAACATCAGCAGCAGGCCCGCCTGGTATAGTGTGCTGCTGTCCAGGCCGGCAATGCCGGTGGCGCCGCTGTCATGGAAGCCTGCAAGCGGGCCCAGGACACCACTCAATAAGGGCCAACTGCCCAGGCTGTAGAGCGCCAGCCCGGCGATAGTGGCCATGAGCCGGTAGTGGCCCTGGGCCAGCAAACCCACAAAATACAGCAGTAAAGCCAGCAGTGTGAGGGATTCTGCCAGCGCCAGCCCGTAGTAAGCCAGTCCGAAATCGAACAGGGCTATCATCAGCAAGCCGGCGCAAACCAGTATGCCGCCCCACTGGATGAGGCGCAGGCCCCTGCCGGTGGTGCCGGTTAGTTGAATACCCCGTGTCGATAGCAGTAGCGCGATGATAAATACAGTCTGGCTAACTAGAGGGGCAAGCTGTAACAGCCGCGAACCGGAATTGTTGACCGGGGCCAGCTGCAACAGTATGCCCTGGTATATGGCAGCATTGAGCGTTGCCGCAGCCGCCAGTAGCGCCAGTAGCAGGTAGTCGAATCGGCCTGTCGTCCAGCGCATCAACAGCGCTCCGAGCATTAGCAACAGCAGGCCACCGTAGCAGAAACCCGAGATTGACAAGCTCCTGTCCATGCTTTTCCGGTGCGATAGCGGGTCGCTCAGGGTGGCGGAAAATTGGGTTCGCCAGGGCCGGGTGAGATTCACATAAATCTCGGCAGTCGACTCCGGGGGTATGACGATGGGAAAATGCGCCAGCGCCTGGCGGTGGCGCATGCCCTCGCTATTGCCAGTGCTGATGCTGTGGGTCTTGATGAAGGGGCCATCGATTTGGTATAGCAGGATATTGCGAGCCAGCGGTGCGTCGATCTCCAGCCAGCTGGTTTTCTTCTGCGACTCCGGGTTTCGCAGGCTCAGGCGCAGCCAATAGCTTTGCAGTGGCGGTAGCGGCGCCTGGAACTGCAATGCCGGAATAAAGTCATAGCGACGGCTGCGAATCTCGTTGAGTGTGGCGCTGCCGGTGGTGTCGACAAGCACCGTCCACTGCTCGCTGATATCAACGCGGTAGAGCTGTTCCCGGGGCAGGGTCAGGGCCGTCGAGATTTGACCGACACAAAGTGTCAGTAGCAATAGCCACCAGCGGGCGGGATTTTTTTTGTTGAATTCCCGGGTAGTCAAAGCCATGGAATCGCTAAGGGGGATTTGTTCGACCATGGCTGATTCTAACAGATCGCAGGGCCTTGTTTGCCGATTAAGCTCGCCTCCTGTTGTGGAAAATGGCACAAGACGGTGCAAGAACCAGCGACAAAATGACGCGCCCGACAACAGATGATAGAATGCGCAGTTCTGTCTCGAATCCTACTCGGGACTCATTAGCAGGGTTTTTCAGTCTATATGCGCAAGTTTTTTGGTCGAGGTAACAAGAAGGCGCAGCCGAGCGAGCAGTCGGCTGCAAAGAAGCCCCAATCCGGGGCCAAGTCGGGCGGCCGCCAGCGCCAGCCCCATCGCAAGAAAGCCTGGGATCTGTCCCGTTTTGAAGTGCCGCCCAAGGAGGGTGAAACCCGATTTCACGATCTGGGTATCGGGCTGGAATTAATGCATGGGATCGCCGATCTGGGTTTTCAGTACTGTTCACCGATACAGGCGCAGATACTTCCCTATACCCTCGACGGCTATGATGCCATTGGCAAAGCCCAGACCGGCACCGGCAAGACGGCGGCGTTCCTGATCACCGTAATTACTGACCTGCTGAATAATCCCCTCGAGGGTGAGCGCTATGTCGGCGAACCAAGGGCGCTGATCATCGCCCCGACCCGGGAATTAGTGGTGCAAATTGGTGAAGATGCACGGGATTTGTGTAAATACACGAATCTGCAAACTGCCGTGCTGATCGGTGGTGTCGATTACAATCGGCAATTGAAAAAGGTGGACGATAAAGTGGTGGATATCGTTATCGCCACTCCGGGGCGCCTGCTGGACTTTAGTCGTCGCGGTGACCTGCACTTGAATTTGGTAGAGGTCATGGTGATTGATGAAGCAGATCGCATGCTGGATATGGGCTTTATTCCCCAGGTCAAGCAGGTCATCGCCAGGACACCGGCCAAGAGTAACCGGCAAACACTGCTGTTTAGCGCCACCTTCAACCAGGACGTACTGCGCCTGTGCAATCAGTGGACCAACAATGCTATCACCGTGGACATCGAGCCCGAGCACGTGGCGACGGACTCGGTGGATCAGAAAGTCTACCTGGTCAGCGCCAATGAAAAATTCCCGTTGCTGCGAAATTTACTGCAACAGGATAGCGTCGAATCCGCCATTGTTTTCGCCAACAGGCGCGATACCACCCGCCGCGTCTACGAGAAGTTGAAACGCGCCGGGCTGCGCTGCGGCATGTTGTCCGGAGAAGTTTCCCAGGCCCTGCGCAGCCGCACCCTGGACGATTTCAAAAAGGGCAATATCAGTATTCTGGTGGCCACCGACGTTGCCGGGCGTGGCCTCCATGTTGATAATATCAGCCATGTGATCAACTATGATCTACCCGAGGATCCGGAAGACTACGTGCACCGGATTGGTCGCACCGGACGCGCAGGCAAAACCGGCACCTCGATTACCTTTGCCGGTGAAATGGATTCCTTTCTGTTGCCGGATCTGGAAAAGCTATTGGGCAATAAGCTCAGCTGTGAGCATCCTCCCGCTGAATTGCTGCCGGTGCACTAGTACCCCTTCAACGGGATGTTGGCCGAATAAATTCAGCCCTACAATTCTTCGTCAGCCCTACAGTTCTTCGATAGAGCGGATACGCAAGGGTCGAATTTATTCGACCGTCGATGTTTGGCGGTTCGCAATTTGGCCCGGTGCATTCGGCTCTACAAGAGCGCCCTTCACCTCCCTCACCCAGTAGACGGTCGCGCCACAGACGGCGGCGGGCATAATAACCAGGTTGAGCAGAGGGATCATGGTGCCGAGCATCACCGCACCGCCAAAACCCAGCGATGTGAGTTGCTGATAGCGTGCCCCCTGTTTGACCTGGGCGAAGCTCAGCATGTGGTTGTCGATAGGGTAGTCCAGATACTGGATAGCCATCATCCAGGCAGCGAGAAGAAAACCCAGCGGTGCGGCCACCACGTTAATCCCGGGTATAAAAGTTGCCACAAAGACCAGCAGTAGCAGCGGCAAGTAGTAGAGCATCTTGCGCAGTTCCCGGCCGATACTGCGAGGCACCAACATCAGGATGGTCTTCCAGTTATTCTCCACGCCAAGGGGCTGCCCGGTGAGCAACTGCTCTGTTTTCTCTGCCAGGTAGCCATTGAACGGCGCCGCCACCAGGTTGGCGACAATGCTGAAACCATAAAAAATCAACAGCATCGCCAATAGGAAAAATATCGGCCACAACAACCACGACAGCCAGTCCAGCCACTCGGGCAACCAGCCCGTCAGCAGGGCATTGAGCACCATGACTTGCTGGTATCCCCACCACAGGGCGCCGCCGAAGAGTACCATGTTGATGCACAAGGGGATCAGTACAAAGGGGCGCACGCCGGGTCTGGTCAGCAGCTTCATGCCTTCCGCCAGGTAGTTGACGCCGGTAGCCAGGTTACCGTTCATAGAGTTCTCCAAAATTCAGCTCACAGACTTGAGCGGTAGTTCCTGTAAGTAGTTCCTTAAACAGTCGTGCTGCCCGCCGCGGTGAGTATTTGGACAAACTGATGGCTATTGCGATGGGCTGATGCAATAGCCAACAGGGTTTGGCCCGAGGCATTGCAGGCATTGATATTGCGACCGTCGGTCTGGAACATGTCGATAAAAATTCTGAAGTCGTCGGCGCGCATTTGCTGATAGGCCTTCAGCAGGGTGTGGAAGTCGCCGTCGACCCCGGCCGGCGGCACGATATCGAGGAAGCCGCGAATGCGCTCCTCGGTCCAGACCTCGTCGAGCACCTTGGCTTTGTCTTTCTTTAACGCCATTGCATTGATCCTTTTCTGTCTATCTAACTATCTATCTGTTTATCTATGCCCGCCCCAAGGGTTCAGGGTTCGAGCTTGCGCTTTAATATGTCAGTGACCATGGCGGGATTCGCCTGACCCCTGGAGGCCTGCATGATGGGCCCCATAAATCCGCCCAGCAGCTTTTTGCGCTTGTTGTCGTCGGCGGCCTGGTACTGCTCCACTTGCTGGGACTTATCGGCCAGCACCTGATCCACCAGCTGCTCCAGGGCGCCGCTATCGGACACTTGTTGCAGGCCCTTGTCGGCAATAATCTGATCCACCTCTCCATCTTTGTTCCACAGAGCGGGAAAGACTTCCTGCTTGGCGATTTTGCCTGAAATGGTGCCGTCGGTGATGCGGCTGATCAATTTGCCCAGTTGGGTTGCACTCACCGGGCAGTTTTCCAGTTCCAGGCTATGGCGATTGAGGGCTGCGGAGAGATCCGCCATGATCCAGTTGGCACTGAGTTTGGCGTCCTTGCAGGCGACCACGGTGGCCTCGTAATAGTCGGCCATGACTTTGTCCCCAGCGAGCAGGCTGGCATCGTAGGGTCCCAGGCCGTAGTCCTGCGCGAATCGGGCCTGGCGGCTGTCGGGTAGCTCGGGCAGGGTCGCGCGCAGGCGGTCGATGGTGTCCTGGTCGATGTGTACCGGCAGCAGGTCAGGGCAGGGGAAATAGCGGTAGTCATTGGCCTCCTCCTTGCTGCGCATGGCCCGGGATTCACCGGTATCGCCGTTGTACAGTCGGGTTTCCTGGGTGATAGTGCCGCCGTCTTCGATGATCTCAATTTGGCGCGCCACCTCGTGGCGGATGGCGTCTTCCATAAATTTGAAGGAATTGAGGTTCTTGGTTTCGGTGCGGGTGCCGAGTTTCTCCGCGCCCAGGGGGCGCACCGAGATATTGACATCAAAGCGCATTGAACCCTGGGCCATGGCGCCGTCGGAGATGCCCAGTGAGGTGACTATGGCATGCATTTTTCGTGCAAAGGCGATCGCCTCGGCGGCACTGCGCATATCCGGTTCGGTAACGATTTCGATTAGCGGTGTGCCGGCGCGATTGAGGTCGATGCCCGACATGCCGTGGAAGTCCTGGTGCAGGGATTTACCGGCGTCTTCCTCCAGGTGGGTGTGGTGGATGCGAACCCGCTTGCTACTGCCGTCTGGCAGCAGGATGTCGACTTCACCGGGACCGACAATTGGCTGCTCCAGTTGGCTGGTTTGGTAGCCCTTGGGTAGATCGGGATAAAAATAGTTTTTGCGCTCGAACACGGATTGCCGGTTGATCTGACTGTTGACGGCGAGGCCAAACATCACGGCATCGTGTACAGCTTGTTCGTTGAGCACCGGCAAGGTGCCCGGCATGGCCAGATCCACGGCGCAGGCCTGGGTGTTGGGCTCGGCGCCAAAACGCGTGGAGGCGCCGGAAAATATCTTGGAGCGGGTCGACAGTTGTACGTGGATCTCAAGCCCGATAACGGTTTCCCATTGCATCGTCATTCCCCTTCGCCGCAGTCAGGCGCCGTTTGTTGATGCCAGTCGGTAGCCCGCTGAAAGCGGTGGCCGACATTCAGCAGGCGAGCCTCGTCAAAGTAGTTGCCAATCAGTTGCAGGCCCACCGGCAGGCCGTCGATCAGGCCGGCCGGAAGCGACATGCCGGGTAGTCCGGCCAGGTTGGTGGCGATGGTATAAATATCTTCCAGGTACATCTGTACCGGATCGGCACTCTTGGCGCCCAGGGCAAAGGCCGTGGTGGGGGCGGTGGGGCCGGCGATGACGTCGACTTGCTCAAACGCGGCCAGGAAGTCATTTTTGATCAGGCGGCGTATCTTCTGCGCCTGGCGGTAGTAGGCGTCGTAATAACCGGCAGACAGTACATAGGCGCCCACCAGGATGCGGCGCTTGACCTCGTCGCCGAAACCCTCGGCCCGGGTGCGGCAATACATATCGTTCAGATCCACCGGCGCCTCGCAGCGATGGCCATAGCGCACACCGTCGAAGCGAGACAGGTTGGCGCTGGCCTCGGCGGGGGCAATGACATAGTAGGCAGGTACCGACAAACTGGAGTGGGGCAGGCTTATGTCCACCAGTTTGGCGCCCTGGCGCTGCAGCTCCGCCAATGCCTGGTGCACCACGTCGGCAGTGTCGGCATGCAGTCCCTGTTCGAAATATTCCCGGGGCAGGCCGATGCGAAGCCCCTCGAGGTCGGCATCTAGATCGACACTATAATCCGGCACCGGGGTGTCGCTGGAGGTAGAGTCGAGGGGATCGAAGCCCGCCATTGCCTGCAGCAGTAATGCGGCGTCCTCGGCGCTGCGGGTCATGGGGCCAGCCTGGTCGAGGCTGGAGGCAAAGGCGATCATGCCGTAGCGGCTGATACGTCCGTAGGTCGGCTTGAGGCCGGTGATGCCGCAAAGTGAGGCCGGTTGGCGGATGCTGCCGCCGGTGTCGGTACCTGTGGCTGCGGGGCAAAGTCGGGCGGCGACAGCGGCGGCACTGCCGCCGGAGGAGCCACCCGGGACTCGCGCGGTGTCCCAGGGGTTGCGCACCGGCCCGTAGAAACTGGTTTCGTTGGACGAGCCCATGGCGAATTCGTCCATATTGGTTTTGCCCAGGGTGATGCAGCCTGCCCCGGCCAGTTTGTTGACCGCGGTGGCGCTATAGGGCGGTACGAAATTATCCAGCATCTTGCTGCCGCAGCTGGTGCGGATACCTTCAGTACAGAAAATGTCCTTGTGGGCGATGGGCACCCCGCACAGGGCGGGGGCATTACCGCTGCTGCGCAGCTGGTCGGCGGCCCGCGCCTGTTCGATGGCCTGATCGGCGTTGTTGGAGCTGTTGTTGGAGCTGTTGTTGGAGCTAAAGCTGGTGATAAAACTGTTATAGCGAGAATCGAGTTGTTCGATACGTCGCAGATAGTGGCGGGTGATTTCCTCTGATGAAAAGTCACTCTTGCCAAGCCCTTCAAGAATCTGGGCGATAGTCAGATTATGCATGGTTGATCGTGTTCCGGGGATAGATAGTTAGTCGATAACTTTGGGCACCAGGTAGAGCCCATTTTCGGTTGCGGGAGCAATGGCCTGGAAGGCTTCGCGCTGATTGGGCTCACTGACTTCATCGCGGCGCAATCGTTGTACTGCATCCAGCGGATTGGCCATGGGTTCGACGCTGCTGGTATCCTGGGCCTGCATCTGATCCACCATCGCGAGGATGTCAGAGATCTTGCCGGCGACATCGTCGATGATGGCGTCGTCGACCTGGATGCGGGCCAGGGTCGCGAGTTTGCGAATATCGTTGTTA
>CBDUUA010000064.1:0-8786 GCA_965370135.1 uncultured Cellvibrionales bacterium | reverse complement strand
ACGCAGGATTCCCATAGGGAGCAAACGATGAAAGCCGAGTACCTGGCAAACACTTTCCTGAGCACCTTGCTCAACCCCGCCGCCGGAGTCTGGCGCAAGGCGCAGTCACACACGGTCGAGCTGATGGGCGCACCGGCAGCCATGCAGCCCACCGAGGCGCTTCGCAATAGCTGGGCCAATCGTCCCATCGGGGCGACCAGCGAACTGTCGGTGGCCAGCCTGCACAATGGCGAAATCCTGGCCTTCCTGCTGCGCTGGAAAAACGCTAATCCGGTCAAGGATAACGGTGACAACAGTGTATTTCCCGATGGCGCCGCCGTCGCCCTGCCACTGGCTGAAAAATCACCGCTGATGACCATGGGCGCACCGGGAGCCGGGCTGGACATCTGGTTCTGGCGCGCGGATCAGCCCGATACCGGCAGGGAGATTACTGCCGAGGGGCCGGGCACTACCGAGACCTTGAGCACCGACCAGATCCGCACCGCGAGCCTCTGGCAGGACGGCATCTGGAGCGTAATCATTGCGCGGCCATTGGCTGGCTCGGGCCAGCAACAGAGTCTGCCACTGACACCGGGAACAAACAGCCGCTGCGGTTTCGCGATCTGGCAGGGCGCCAGTGAGGAACGGGGCGGCATCAAGTCGTTTTCCGCAAACTGGCTCGAACTGCAACTGGCTGACAGGAGATAGACATGGCTACCAGTAAACGACAAATGGCAATGGTCATGGATCTCAACAAGTGCATCGGCTGCCAGACCTGCACCGTGGCCTGCAAAACCCTGTGGACCCGGGAAGAGG
Source organism: uncultured Cellvibrionales bacterium (assembly GCA_965370135.1). Lineage (GTDB taxonomy): Bacteria > Pseudomonadota > Gammaproteobacteria > Pseudomonadales > JAHEGP01 > JAHEGP01. Next base: position 7,991 of record CBDUUA010000064.1, on the reverse strand, counting down.
GCATGGAGGCCATGCACTGGAACACGGTGAATACCATGCCCGGCGGCGGCACCCCGAAAAACTGGGAGGACATGGGTGGCGGCTTCACCGACGCCGGCGCCCAACTGGGGGAAATGCCCACCACCAAAGCCTTCGGCGAGGCCTGGGAGTACAACCACAAAGATGTGTTCTACGGTGGCAAGGGTCAGCGCGCCCACCTGGAGATCCAGGGCGAAAAGCCGGACTGGGGCCCCAACTGGGACGAAGACCAGGGCGCCGGCGAATTCCCCAACAGCTACTTTTTTTACCTGCCGCGAATCTGTAACCACTGCACCCACCCCGCCTGCAAGGAGGCCTGTCCCCGCCAGGCGATTGAAAAAAGGGAAGAAGACGGCATCGTCGTGGTCAACGAAGACCGCTGCCGTGGCTACCGCTTCTGCATGGAAGCCTGCCCCTATAAAAAGATTTACTTCAACCACCAGAAGAAAGTCAGCCAGAAATGTATTTTCTGTTTTCCGCGGCTGGAACAAGGTGTGGCCAACGCCTGCGCCAGACAGTGCCCCGGCCGCGTGCGCTTTGTCGGCTATCGCGATGACCAGGACGCCCCGATCTACAAACTGGTGGATAAGTGGAAGGTGGCCATCCCATTGCACCCGGAATACGGCACCGATCCCAATGTATTTTACGTGCCGCCCTTCGGCCCGGCCCGCTTCGATGCCGACGGCGACCTCGATGAGAGTACGCCGCGCATCCCCGATGAGTACCTGATTTCACTATTCGGTAAAGAGGTGCTGTCAGCGCTGGAAATTCTCAAAGCCGAGCGCGCCCGCGTACAACAGGGCGAGAAGTCCGAGTTAATGGATCTATTGATTGCGTACAAGTGGAAGGACATGTTCGGTGGCTTCGACACCGACCCACAAACGCTAAAGTGGACGTAAAACATAGCGCACATACTTTGTACAAGACGTACAGGACACCAGCCATGAGCAAAGCACAAAGCCCCCGACTCTCTCGACGCAATTTTATTATCGGCGCAACTGCCGGCACTGCAGCCGTTGGCGTAGGTCTCTACAGCCTGCGTTCGAAACACGCGCCACCGGCGGCAATACCGAAATTCCCGGCGAAAAAAATCAGCTATAACGATTTCTCGGATATCTACCGCGAACAATGGAAGTGGGACAAGGTGGTCAAGGGCACTCATACCCGGGCCAACTGCATCTCCGCCTGTTCCTGGGATGTCTACGTCAAAGACGGCATCGCCTGGCGTGAGGAACAAGCGGCCATCTACGAGCCGCCGCGCCCGGATATACCCGACCTCAACCCTCGGGGCTGTCAAAAAGGCGCCTGTTACACCAGCCTGCAGTTGTCCGAGGCCCGCGTCACCCACCCGATGAAACGCGTTGGTGAACGCGGCGAAGGCAAGTGGAAACGGGTAAGCTGGGATGAAGCCCTGACCGATATCTGTGATAGATTGATCGATATCGCCGTTGAGCAAGGCACGGAATGCATTATTTTTGACGACGGCACCACCAATGCCGGCTACGGCCCTGAAACAGCAGGTGACGGCCGCTTTGCAGAAGCCTTGCAGACCACCAAGATCGACTCCTGGGGCGGCGTGGGTGATCTGCCCATGGGCGCAATACAAACCTGGGGCATGTATAACTGCGAAGGCACCGCCGACGATTGGTTCCGCTCGGATTACATCGTTATCTGGATAGGCAACCCGGTCACCACCCGCATTCCCGAAGTACACTTTATGCATGAGGCCCGCTATCGGGGCGCCAAGCTGGTGGTGGTGGCGCCCGACCTCAGCCCGAGTACCGTACACGCGGATATGTGGATCAATCTCAAGCCGGAAACCGACGCCGCCCTGGGCCTGGCCTGCGCCCAGGTGATGATCGAGGAAGACCTGATTGATCGCGACTACGTGTTGCAGCAGACCGATCTGCCGATGCTGGTGAGAAAGGACAACCAACGCTTCTTGCGCCACAGCGATATGAAAAACGGCGGCCGGGACAACGGCGTCTATATCTGGGATGAGAAACGCAAGCGGGCGGCGCTGGCGCCGGGCTGTGAGGGTGACGGTGAAGGCGGCCGCAGCAGGGAGCTGGGCAAACTGAAACCCGCGCTCTCCGGCGACTTCGAGGTGAAACTGGCGGACGGCAGTACCGTCGAGGTCTATACCGTTTACGATCGCCTGGTCAAACAGCTCAACGAAGAATATCGCCCGGAGCAGTCCGAGAAAATCACGGGCATCAATGCCAAGCTGATACGGCGCTTTGCCCGGGAAATGGCCGCCGCCCCCAACACCATGATCTTTGCCTCCTGGGGCGCCTGCAAGCACTACCACAGCGACCTGTTTCAGCGCGCCATGATCCTGCTAATGGCCTTGACCGGCAACCAGGGTAAACCCGGCAGCGGTGTGCGCATCGCCGCCTGGTGGGGCATGGACGGCCTGGACTCCCTGCTCAACCTCGATTTGACCCTGGGGGAAAAGCTGAAGATGATTCCCAAGGCGATCCGCGGATTGACCCCCCGGGACTATGAAGATATCTTCGTCGACCTCAGCAAGAAGGCGCCTAACACACCGCTGATGACCTTTCTCTACGTCCATGGTGGCTATAAGGAGCTATGGGATCGGGAAGACCTGCAGGACCCCGCCCTGCCCCACAATCTCAGCCACTATATGCGCGAATCCCTCGACAAGAACTGGATGGAAATTCACCCCCCCGAGGACCGAACACCCAAGGCCTATATCTTTACCGGGGTAAACCCCCTGCGCCGCTGGCCGGCGTCCCAGATCGCGCTGGAAAAATTCTGGCCCAAGCTGGATCTTATCGTATCGGTGAACTTCCGCATGAGCACCTCCACCATGCATGCCGACTACGTATTGCCGGTTGCGGCCTACTACGAGAAGTACGGCATCAAGTATGGCCAGACCTATCTGCCCTATATCATCACCTCCGACAAGGCCACCGAACCGCTGGGTGAATCCAAATCCGACTGGGAGGTGTTCGGACTGCTCAGCAAGCGGATTGCCGAACGGGCGGTCGAGCGCGGTATCCCGCCGGTCAGGGGTTACCAGGACAAACCGCTGGATCTCAGCAAGGTATATGAGCAACATACCTCCGGCGGCGAGTTCAACCCCGAGGACCCGGAAGACCCCATTAAGTTGATGGACGCAATCTTTGCCAATAGCCCCAGCGTTGCCGCCAACAGTGGCCGCGAAGCACTGCAAATGGGCGCGGTACCGGTAGTGGGTACCGCCAGGCCCAGCCTGATCTATGCGAACTACAGCGACTATGACCCCACCGACACCCACTGGCCGCACCGTGACTTTTATGAAAAGCAAGTGGCTTGGCCGACGCTGACCGGACGACAGCAGTTTTATCTGGATCACCCCTGGTATATGGATGCCGGTGAAGCCCTGCCGGTACACAAGGACCCACCCCATGCCGCCAGTAAATATCCGCTGCGCATCAATGGCGGCCACACCCGCTGGAGCATTCATGCCATCTGGCGCGACCACAAGATGTTGCTGCGCCTGCAGCGGGGCGAGCCGGTGTGCTTTCTCAGCCCGGATGACTGTGGGCCCCGTGGCATCGAAGATGGGGATACCGTTCGCATCTTCAATGATCTCGGCGCCTGTGAAGCGATGGTCAAAGTAGCAGCCACCACGCAACCCGGTGAGGTCATCATGTACCACGCTTGGGAGCCCTATCAATTCAAGGGCTGGAAAGGGCAGCAGGAACCGATAGCGGCACCGTGGAAGGCGCTGCACCTGGCCGGCGGCTACAGCCATCTGCACTACCGCATGTTCTATGGCGGGCCGGGCCACGCACCTCGCGGCGCACCCTGCGAGGTGGAGAAGGTCAGCTAATACCGCCACTTTACATGGCAAATACGAATGGCAAGGACGAATGACCAATATGAATGACAAACATGGAATCAAAGATGACTAACAATGCCCTATCGCCAATGTCACAGCGCAGTGATGCCTACGGCTTGTTCAATGCCGCGCTGGAGTATCCGGATGCAGAGCTGGTCGCACTAATCAACGACGGTGTGTTCGCCCGCCGCTGCCGGCAAGTGCTGTGTGACCTCTATCCCGAGTTGGAAGCGGATAGCCACTGGCAGGCGCTATCCCGTGGCGGCACTGACGATGAGCTGGCGGTAGAGTACTCGCGCTTGTTTGACGTCGGCGCCGCCGGGCCGCCCTGCCCCTTGTATGGCGGGGTCTACCACGACTCGCGCATGCCGACGCTGGAAGAACTGGTCCGGTTTTACAACTACGCGGGGCTGACTACCGAGGGCAACGCGCAGGAGCTGCCGGATCACCTCAGCGTGCAATTGGAATTCCTGTACTACCTCTGCCACTGCGAAGAGCAGCAGGCGGATAGTGAAGACACCGGGGATTACCTGCGCCTGCAAAGAGATTTCATCGATCGGCACCCCGGACAGTGGTTGCCGCAACTGCTCGAGAAATTACAGCAGCACCGCGCATCAGAATTTTATCAGTCCCTGTTTGCCCTGCTCTGCCGGTTTATACAGCTGGAACAACAACACCTCAATAGCGCGACGTCACGCATCGCCAGCAGCGCTGCCGCGCTATAAGCTGGAGTTGATTCCTGAACAGTAGGCGGGTTATGCTGCCGGGCTAACACAATATCCCAAAGAAAACGCTTGCTTACCGGTCAATGCCTGGCTTGGGGGTGGCGGGGTACTCATTGATGCAAGCCTCGGAATACACCCCCGACTGGGCGCTGGTGCAACAGTACCTGCACGCCAGTCCCTCCATTTTCTTTTACTGGGCGGCGGAACCGGGCTGGCCGGTCAAATTTGTATCGGAGAATATTGATCAGTTCGGTTACAGTGCTGAACAATTCTGCTCGCATAAAAAGAAGTTTTCCGAGATCGTGCATCCGGATGACCTCGATCGCCTCATTGTGGAAGTACAACAGTACACCACCGAAAAACGGACCTTTTTCACCCAGGAATACCGCTTACTCAACTCTAAAGGAGAAGTTCACTGGATTGATGATCGTACCGTAATCCAGTGGGATGCCAGTGGCCATGCGACCCACTACCTGGGCATCATCACCGACATCACCGAGCGATACAATGCCGAAACAGCATTAAAACTCAGCCAGGAAAAATACCGTGCGCTGGTGGAAACCACCCATGATTTTGTATGGGAAGTTGACCGCAGGGCGCTCTATACCTATTGCAGCCCACAGGTGGAAGACCTGCTGGGGTATACCTCCGAAGAAATGCTGGGCAGGACACCCTACGAATTTATGACGGCAGTGGATGCCGGCGTGATCGCCGGGAAGTTCAGGGAGATAGCCGGCAACAAGCAGGCCTTTACCGCCCTTGAAAATGCCAACATCCATCGCGACGGGCACGAAATCATACTCGAAACCAGCGGCGTTCCCTATTTTGATGCCAATGGCCAGCTGGCAGGGTACCGGGGTATTGGCCGCAATATTACCGAACGCAAGCAGGCACAGGAGCGGGCGGCAGGGCAGCAGGAGTTTTTGCAGTCAGTCATCGATGGTGTGCATGATTCCATTATGGTGATCTCCAGGGACTACAGCATCCAGTTGATGAACCAGGTCGCCAGGGACTCCGTACAAGCCGAGTTTGTCGCAGATAGTAACAGCCCGAGATGCCACGAAGTATCGCACCACTCCCATAGGCCTTGTGACGGCAACAGCCACCCCTGTCCACTGAAACAGGTTCTCGAGTCCGGAGAGACGGTGACGGTTGTCCACCAGCACCCAGCGGCAGACGGCTCAATAGCTTTTGTGGAACTGATTGCTTCGCCATTGCGCGATGAGCACGGCAAGGTAAGCAGTATCATTGAAATTTCAAGGGACATTACCAGCTACCTGTCCACACAGCGTGAGCTGGAAGAACAAAAAGTAGTGCTGCATAAGCTGGCTCACCACGACGCACTCACCGGCTTGCCCAATCGCCTGCTGTTTCTGGATCGCTTGCAGCAAGCGATCAAAAAAGCGCACCGCAGCAACAGCCGGCTTGCGGTGCTGTTTATCGATCTGGATCGCTTCAAGCAGATCAATGACAGCCTCGGCCATGCGATGGGAGATGCGGTGCTCAAAGCGGTTGCCAGAAGGCTGGAGGGCTGCCTGCGTGAAGATGATGTGGTGGCGCGTCTGGGTGGGGACGAATTCACTATCATCATGGATTCCCTGCACGATACCCGGCATGTGATGGCGATGGCGCAGAAGCTTATCGGTATCGTACAAAACTCGGTCAAGCACGAGGAGCTCGAACTCTACGTTTCGGCCAGTGTCGGTATTGCCCTCTACCCACAGGACGGAGAGGATGCCGAAGTGCTGTTGCGCAATGCCGATGCCGCCATGTACCGGGCAAAGAGTGAAGGCAAAAACAGCTTCCAGTTCTATACCGCCGAGATGACCGAGCAGGCCTTTGAGCGGGTATTGATGGAGTCTCACCTGCACCGCGCCCTGGAGAGCGACCAGTTTACCCTGTTGTACCAGCCACAGATGGATCTGCGCACCGACCAGCTGGTCGGCGTGGAGGCCCTGGTGCGCTGGCAGCACCCGGAGCTGGGCCAATTATCGCCGTCAAAGTTTATTACCCTGGCGGAGGACACCGGCCTGATACTGCCGCTGGGTGAACGGGTGTTGCGGATAGCTTGCGCACAGATGGCTGCCTGGCGCCAGGCGGGCTTGAAACCCGGTAGGGTAGCCGTCAATGTCACCGCCAACCAGCTGGGTGATAGCGACTTCCTGCCGATGATAGAGCGGATTCTCGAAGACAGTGGCTGCCGGCCCCAGTGGCTGGAACTGGAGATTACCGAGGGCGTGATCATGCAGCGGCACGAGCGCTCTTTCCAGATACTGCAGCGGCTGAAGAATCTCGGCATCGAGCTGGCAATTGACGATTTCGGCACCGGATATTCCTCCCTGGCCTATCTCAAGCGCCTGCCGGTCTCGAAGCTTAAGATCGATCGCTCGTTTATCAAGGACGTCCCCGAGGACGATAGCGATAACGCCATTACCCGGGCCGTCATCGCCATGGGACACAGCCTGGATCTGCGGGTGATCGCCGAGGGCGTTGAACGCCCCCGGCAGGCCGCGTTCCTGAAAAAAGAGGGCTGTGATGAGGTACAGGGTTACCTGTACGGGACGCCGCTGCCGGCGGATCAGATCACGGAGCGCTTGAATAACCCGCCCGATACTTCGCAACTCAAAGACTGGCGGCGCGCCTGACAAGCTGGGATTTCCCGATAATTCCATGCCCAAAGCGGATTCCAGGTTGGATAACCCGGCGCTAAATAAATTCAGCCAACAGTACTATTCCTTCGGCCGAGAACATTAGCTCTCATTCAAACCCAGGCAATAGGCAATAAAATCGGCGTTTAGCAAGCCGTGGTGCTCTGCCTCGGGTACCGGTAACAGATCAAAAGCATGGGGAGCGCCTTTATAGACTCGCAGCCAGGCGTCGTTACCCGCCGCCAACCATCGATGATGCATCAGCACTGAGTCATCGTAGAATGGATCCAGGTCACCGACAGTAAACAGCGCGGGTGGCAGCCCGGACAAGTCTGCCAGCAACGGCGACGCATCGGGATTTTTGCGCAGGCTGACATCCGGCACAAAACTGTCGGCATAAAACTCGCAGGAGCGGGAGTCCTGTATCAGGTAGCGGCCATCGACCACCGTTCGGCTGGGCAAACTATTGCTGAAATCGAACAGGCCGTAACTCAGTTTGGCGCCGGCATAGCGATAACCGTGCCGCTGGCCCATGCGAATGGCATTGACCGCCGCGAGATTAGCGCCGGCTGATTCGCCGGTGACCACGATAGTCTCAAGCCCGTACTGATGTCGACAATACTCTATCCACCACAGGGCCGCGGCCTCACAATCATCGCTGGCGGCAGGATAGGGATGCTCCGGCGCCAGTCGATAGTCAACACTGGCGGTTACGATATTGAGTGCATCCGCCAGCGGCCCCAGTGCCGG
>CBDUUA010000063.1:0-8929 GCA_965370135.1 uncultured Cellvibrionales bacterium | reverse complement strand
AACTGTCTTAACCAACCAATGAAAGGAAACCCGGTGGCGTTGCTGAATCACGCAAATTGCTCTCCTGTGAGCATTTCCTGTAGCTATACCCGAGGGACCCCGGATCAACTGCTACCCGCCGACGACATGCTGGCGGCGTTCAATTTTGGCGGGCCTTGCCGCGACCAGGGCCAGGCCGGCTTGTTGTGCAGTGGACTAGCCCCCCTGCAACAAGCACCCATGGTGGAAACCTGGCACAGCAGCCTGCCCATCGACCGGGGCGTCGAGGGGCAATGTTTCTGGTCCGCCAACGACGAGTTGCTGTTTGCCGCGCTCTATGTCGATGAACACCAATACCCCTCGCAGCGCTCGGCAGTACAGCATGCCTACGGCCAACTGTTGCGCCTCACCAAAAATCGAGGCTACCCCCACCTTATCCGCATTTGGAATTATATGGCGGATATCAACGGCGGCGCGGGGAACCAGGAACGCTATAAACAATTCTGCCTCGGCCGCCTCGACGCCTTCAATGACCACCACTACCCGCTGCCACAATTTCCATCCGCCTGCGCCCTCGGCCACAGCGGTGGTGACACCATCATCTACCTGCTGGCGGCCAAAGTCGCCGGCACCCATTTTGAAAACCCGCAGCAAATCGCCGCCTACCGCTACCCCGGGCAATACGGGCCCGCCAGCCCCTCCTTTGCCCGCGCCACCCTGGCCAACTGGTCTAGTGGTCGCCAATTGTATATCTCGGGAACCGCCAGCATCATCGGCCACCAGTCTCTCCACAGCGATGCCATGGGCAAGCAGTTACAGGCCACCTGTCGCAATATCGACTCCTTGTTACAGCACGTGGCGCTTACCATCGGCAGCGTGAACCCCCCGTCCGTGGACACCTTGAAAATCTACCTGCGCCACCCCGAACACCTGGATGCCGCCCGCACCGAGATCAATCTGCACTTCGGCAGCCGGGTACCTGCGCTGTACCTGCAGGCCGATATCTGCCGCCGTGAATTGCTGGTGGAAGTCGACGGCATCTGCAAGCTCGACCCACTGTGACTGAAACCAGACCTGACAGCACTGCCGGCACCATTCGACGGGTGATCGCTACCGGCTTTGGATTCCTGTTATTTGCCGTGGGTGCGGTGCTGCTGTCACTATTCGCATTCCTGCCGATATTATTGCTGCCCGTCACCTGGCAACGCAAACGCCGCTACAGCCGTTGGATGCTGTCACAGGCATTGCGCCTGTACCTGGCTTACTTCAGACACAGCGGCCTGATACTGCCGGTGAAAATCAGTGGCCTGGATTATCTTGAGCATTCCGGGCAATTGATCGTCGCCTCCCATCCCAGTCTGATCGACGTATTGTTCCTGATTTCCATGGTGCGCGGGGCCAACTGTATCGCTAAAAGTATGATGTGGCGCAACCCGGTGACCATCGCACCCGTTCACGCCCTGGGCTATATCCGCAATGACGCCCCGGATCTGATCGATCAATGCGCCGCCTCGCTGCGACAGGGAGACTCGCTTATTATCTTTCCGGAAGGCACCCGCACCCGCGACGACCGGCCCCTTAAATTTCTTCGCGGCGCAGCCAATATCGCGCTCGCCGCCGGCCACGATATCACCCTGGTGGTGATACGCTGCCAGCCGACGATGCTGCGCAAGGGACAAAAATGGTACCAGGTACCGAATCGCACACCGCAATACTCTATCGAGGTGTTTCCGCCCATGGCAATCGCGCCCTATCTCGAGAGCCAGCAAGTCCGCAGCAGGCTTGCGCGCCAACTCACCCGGGATATGGAGCAATTTTTTAGCGAGCAGGAGCAGCTTCATCGTTGAACTGCGGATTCCAGGTTGAACTGCGGTTTCCAGGTTGATAACAGGACAATTCGTGAGGCTTCTGGTAGTCTTGCCGCCACAGTCCGGCCAACACAAAAAATGCAGGGATGCAGGACACTGCTCAAACCACGTCACTTACTTCAGTACGAGTCCCCATGCACAATTATGCAAAATAAAGAAGCTATCTACGAGCAGTTGAAAATCATCCTGGCGGAACTGTTCGAAATCGAGCCGGAAGCTGTCAGCCTGCAATCCAATCTGTATGAGGACCTCGATATCGACAGCATCGATGCCGTCGATATGGCGGTCAAGCTCAATGAACTGACCGGCAAAAAAATCCAACCCTCCGACTTCAAGGAGATTCGCACAGTCAATGATGTGGTGGAGACTGTGCACGCCCTGATGCAAACTGAGCCCGCCAATTAGTGCTCGCCCGGAAGGCCAGGTCACTGGATGCCGAACCACCGATGCCGCTGACTGAGCCGGTAATACTGCAGCGCCACATCGAGCCCGACGAGGCCCACTACCGGCTGTACCTGCCCCCGGATCTGGTCTACTTCCGGGGACATTTTCCCGACCATCCGGTACTGCCGGGGGTGGTGCAGTTACGCTGGGCCATCGAACTGGCCCGGCCCCTGGGTCTGGGCGGCGAGATCAAAACCATGGAGCGCCTCAAGTTCAGTCGCCTGATGGTACCGGGACTTGAACTCATGCTGACGATCAAGCGCAGCAGCAGGCCCGGCATCGACTTTCGCTTCCATGACGCCGACGGCAGCTTTTCGAGCGGTCGATTATTGAAACCATAGTTGAAACCATGGTTGAATCCATGAGAGCCGGTACTGTGCTTCTATCTCAAGCGCTCGTTTTGTATACTTCTCCGCTGACCGCGCCGCCCGCTATACGGGTGGATTTCATCTACCGCCGCCACCTTGTGCCGGCCCAAAAAGTGTCGACCTAATCGTGTTCAAACCCTGCGCCATCATCCCCGTCTACAACCATCACCAGGTCATTGCTGCCGTGGTTGATCAACTCATACAGCAAGGGCTGCCATGCTTTTTGGTGGACGACGGCAGTGACACCACCTGTCGACAAGTGCTCGACGCCATCGCCGAGGATGCCACCGCAGTGACCCTGTTGCGATTTGACGACAACCGCGGCAAGGGCGTCGCCGTCTGCACCGGCCTTGAGGCAGCCCATAAACAGGGGTTCAGCCACGCTCTGCAGGTGGATGCGGATGGCCAGCACAATCTCGACGATGTCCCCCGCTTTATCGACTGCGCCCGGCAACAACCCGATGCGGTGGTATCCGGCTCGCGCATCTACGGCAGCGTACCCGCATCCCGCCGCTATGGCCGCAAGCTCACCGATGGGCTGGTTTGGCTGCAAACCCTGTCACCCGCGATCAAGGACTCCATGTGTGGTTACCGGGTCTATCCGCTGGCGGCGACACTGTCACTACTCGAACACAGCAGCATCGGGCGACGCATGGATTTCGACACCGACATACTGGTGCGGCTCTATTGGCAAGGTGTCCCCGTGGCACATGTCGACACCCCGGTGATTTACCGGGACGACATTCCCTCTCACTTCGACATGTTCCGCGACAATGTCCGCATCACCAAAATGCACCTGCGCTTGTTGCTGGGCATGCTGATTCGCATACCGACCCTGATGTCACTCAAGCAACAACGACCCGGCACCCATGCATCAAATTGAGCGGCACATCACCGTGCCTTTTTTCGACCTCGACCCGATGCAAGTCGTCTGGCACGGTCACTACATCAAGTATCTGGAGCTGGCGCGCTGCGATTTACTGGAGCATATCGGCTATGGCTACCAGCAGATGCTTGACTCAGGCTATGCCTGGCCCGTCATCGACCTGCGCATCCAGTACGTGAAGTCCCTGCGCTTCGAACAAAAAATCCGCATCCTGGCCAGGCTGGTGGAATGGGAATACCGAATCAAAATCAGCTATACCATCTTCGATAGCGCCAGCGGCGAGCGTCTCACCAAGGCGTACACCTGCCAGGCAGCCGTCGACCTCGAAACGGAGGAAATGTGTTACGAATCTCCGACGCCGTTAAAAGTCGCACTGGGGATTGATTGATGGGCCTATTTGCCGCGATGATCGCACTACTGCTGGCGCTGGCGGCACCACCGATCCACGCGGCAAACGGTTCCGAACAGCTCATCGAACAACTCCGGCAATACGCCATCATCGAGGGCCGCTTTGTACAAACGCGGCAATTGCAGGGCTTGTCCCGCCCCCTCATATCGAGCGGCAATTTCATCTTCTGGCGCCGCCACGGGCTCTACTGGGAGACCCTCGCGCCCTTCTACCAGGCCACTACATTTACCGATAAAGAGCTGATCAACTGGCTCTCGCCCCAGGGCCCTGCCGAACCGGCAAGCACCGACGACCCGGTACAAAAGCATGTCAGCCGCATTCTGCTGGCGGTGTTCAGCACCGACATGTCCACCATCGACAAACTGTTCAACAGCAACTGGGCAACTGACGACCATGGCTGGTCACTGGAATTGACGCCGGCTAACGCCGCTGTGGGCAAGCTTATCGAGCATGTCCGGCTGCGGGGTGACCAGCATCTGCGGCAACTGCAAGTGGCCTCTGCCAACGGTGATGTCAGCACCATGCGCTTTGACCAGATAGTGGCCCCGGCGCGGCTGGAGCCCTCCCGCTGCAGCCGCTTTGATCGACGCGGCACCCTGCGCTGCCCGGATGCGGACACCACAAGTACCCCCTTAAAATCCAGGTTAGAGTGATCTTACCTGATACAGCGCGTTTCCAGAGTCTGCAGCGACTGGCGCTGGGCAGCTTCACGCTGCTATTGCTGCTGATGACAGTCGGTCTGGGAGTCGCCATCAAGCAGGGCCTGGTGTTCGAAACCGACTTGCAAGCCCTGTTGCCACAAAGCGATGACAGCCAACTGGCACAGCGCGCGGGACAGCGCCTATTCGACTACGGCGGCGACAAGATACTGCTGGTGATTGCCTCGGCGCGGCGCAACGATGCCCTGGCAGCCGCCGATCGCACCCAACAGATGCTGGAACAAAGCCCGCTGTTTCAAGTCGATAGTCTCGCCAGTCGCAGCGAACACATCACCGCCCAATTGAACCAGCTGCTGCCCTACCGCTTTCACCTGCTCTCCAGCCGTCAACGCCAGGCCCTTGATCGCGGTGAGGCGGCACAACTGGCGCAACAGGCGCTGCGGGACTTGTATACGCCCCAGGGCTGGGGTCGAAGCGCCAGCTTGCAACAGGATCCGCTGAATTTGCTACAGGGGCTTCAAACCTCCCTGCAAACAGCACCACCACAGGCCGAGCTGGCGGGTGAGCATCTATTGCTGCACTCGGTTGAGCGACCGGACTGGAGCTATGTCATGCTGGCAGCCCGCAGTCGCGACAGCGCCCTGGACCTGGACGCACAACAGGCCGTAGCCGCAGCCATCGATGCCATCGAGCAGGCACTGCAGAGCGAGTACCGGGATGTTCGCCTGTTGCGCTCGGGCATCGTCTTCCATGCGGCCGCCGCCGCGCGCCAGGCGCGAGCGGAAATCATCCTCATCGGCAGCGGCTCCGCAGCGGGCATCATCCTGCTGTTCCTGGTGACCTTCGCCTCCCTGCGACCGCTGTTGCTAAGCCTGGCCTCGCTGCTGTTTGGCAGCTTGTGCGCGCTTACCCTGTGCCACTATCTGTTTGGCACCATCCACCTGCTGACCCTGGTATTCGGCGCCAGCTTGATCGGCGTCGCCATCGACTACTCCCTGCACTACTTCACCCGGGTTCACGGCGCCGGCAACAGCGCATCCGGACAGGCATCACTGCGAGCCATTTTCCCCGGCATCCTGCTCGGCCTGGTGACCTCGGTGATTGGCTATGGCAGCCTGGCCCAGGCGCCACTGCCCGGCCTGCGCCAAATCGCCACGTTTTCCGTCGCCGGGTTGGCCAGCGCCTGGCTGTTCGTGGTTGCGGTCTACCCGCGAACCGCCAGCCCTGCCCCGCGGCGCTATCCGCTGCCAATACTACGCTTGGCCCGCGCTCCCTGGCGCCTGTGGCAGGGCTTAAGCGGCCAACAAGTCACGGCAGTGCTGGCCGGACTGGCGGTGGCCAGCACTGCCGTGTGCTGGTGGGGGCTCACATCCGCAGACGACCTGCGCTCGCTGTACCAGCCCTCGGAGCAATTGCTCGAGCAAGAGCGGCAAATCCAGGGGCTGGCCGGCAATTATTCAGCCAACCAGTTTTTCCTGGTCAGCGCGGTGGATGCCCAAACACTACTGCAGCGGGAGGAGCAGCTGCAGGCAGGCTTGGCCAGACTGCAGACCGACGGCGTTATCGAGCAATGGCACGGCGTCAGCCGCTACCTGCCGTCGATTGAGCGCCAGCAACGGAATTACCAAAGACTGCAAAGTGTCTATGGCGAGGATGGCATCGCCTGGGCCCTGATGACACAGCTCGGCGTCGATGAGGCCGACCAGCGGGCGCTGCGACAAGCCTATGTCGACGCCAAACAACACTACCTGCTGCCCCGGGAGTGGCTGGCCGGCGCCAGTGGCGAATTGCAAATGCTGTGGTTGGGCGGTCATGGCGGCCCCACTGCCAGTATGGTGACGCTTCAGGGCGTGGGGGGCGCGCGGGATTTGCAGCAGCTCGAAGCCGCCGCAGCCCATATTGACGGGGTGCAGTTCAACGACCGGGTGGCGCGGATATCGACCCTGCTCGAAGACCAACGCCATAGCGCCAGCGCCATGCTGGCGGTCGCCTATGCCAGCGTCATGGGCTTGTTGCTGCTGCGCTATCGCCAGCCCAGATCCCTGCTGCTGGTGCTGGCGCCGCTACTGTCTACCACCACAGTGCTTGCAATGCTGGCACTGGCGGCCATTCCACTATCCCTGTTCCACGTCTTCGCCCTGTTCCTGGTACTGGGCCTGGGTATGGACTACGGCATATTTGCCCGGGAGGCCGGCGCCGACGACAGCGACTGCCGACTCGCTATTATGCTCTCGGCGCTCACCAGCGGCCTCTCCTTTGGCTTGCTGGCCCTGAGCAGCACACCCATGGTGCAGGCCTTCGGGCTGACTGTGTTACTGGGCAGCCTGCTCAATTTACTGCTGGTGCCACTGGTCACCCGGCTCGCCGCGAGACCAGGTTTATGAACAATACCCGCGCAGGCCTTCGCTACCTGCTGTTGTGCGCGCTAGTGCTTGCCGGCACTGCATGCATCTCACCGGCAAGCCGCGAGCAGGCCCTGCCCACCTTCGAATTGTTGCCACCCACCAGCATCGATACCGACGCCAGCGCCTTCCTCCAGCTCCAACTGCGGGCCGATGACGGGCTGCGACTCCTGCAACTGGCGCTGGATATCCAGGGCCAGACGCTGCAACTGGTGGTCATGGATACCCTGGGGCGACGCCTGGCGACCTTCACCTATGAAGACGAGCGCTACCAGCTTCGGCGTGAACCCGGCGCGCCGGCCAGCATTGCCTACCGGCAACTGCTGGTGGTGATGCAGATGATTTTCTGGCCCCTCGATGCACTCAACCGCGCCAATGGGGATCTGGGCTGGGAATTCCGCCAGCAGAATCAACGCAGCGCATGGTATGATGGCGAGCTGTACGCGCGGATCAATGCACGGGAAACCGCCCCGTGGAGCGGACGCTACGATTACCACAACCTGCTGGACGGCTCCCGTATCAGCCTGCAAAGTGTGCTATTGCCCTGATGCCCGAACACATCTATACCCCAGCCGAACTCTTGCCGATTAGCGGTGACATCATGCTATTGGATGCCGTCCGCGGCTGGGGCCACAACTGGCTGGAAGCGGAAGTGACCCATCGCCAGCCATCGCTGTTCAGCGAAGCTGACGGCAGTGTGCCGAATTGGGTCGGCCTGGAGTACATGGCCCAGGCGATCGGCGCCCTTATCGGCATCCGCAACGCACGGGCCGGACACGGCAAGCGTATCGGTTTTCTTCTCGGCAGCCGCAAATATCAAAGCTATGCTCGCCGCTTCGATGCTGGCGTGGCGGTGATCATCAGGGTTGACGAGTTACTCTGGGACAAGGACAATCTCGGGATTTTTAACTGTACAATACGCGCAGACACGCTGCTGGCGGAGGCATCAGTCAAGATGCTACAGCCGGAGCACCCGGAAGCCATACTGGAGGCAAACCAGCCGATATGAAGACTGTACTAGTGACCGGCTCCAGCCGGGGCATCGGCCGCGCCATTGCGCAGCGCCTGGGACAGGACGGCTACGAGGTGGTGCTGCACTGCCGCAGCCAGCGCCAAGCCGCAGACGAGGCGCTGGCGCAAATTTGCCAGCACGGCGGTCAGGGCAGGGTTTTACAATTCGATGTCTCCGAGCGGGAGCAGTGCCGGGCGGTATTGGCAGCCGACATAGAGGCCAATGGCCCTTATTACGGCGTCGTCTGCAATGCCGGAATCGTCAGGGACAACGCCTTCCCCGCACTCAGTGACGACGACTGGGACAGCGTCATCCACACCAATTTGGACGGGTTCTACAATATTTTGCAACCCCTCATCATGCCGATGGTGCGCAAACGCCAGGGCGGCCGCATCGTCACCCTGTCATCGGTATCGGGGATGGCGGGCAACCGCGGTCAGGTCAACTACAGTGCCGCCAAAGCCGGTATTATCGGCGCCACCAAAGCACTGGCGCTGGAGATGGCGAAGCGGCGCATCACCGTCAACTGCGTCGCTCCCGGCCTGATCAGTACCGATATGGTCGATGCGCGCATCGAGCAGGAAGCCCTCAAAATGATTCCGATGCGGCGCATGGGTGAGCCTGCCGAAGTGGCCGGACTGGTTGCCTTCCTGATGTCCGATGACGCCGCCTACATCACCCGACAGGTGATTTCAGTCAACGGTGGCATGGTATAACCTGGTTTCCGCAGCTGAACGCTCTATCTTGATTCAAGGCATCGCTATGACCAACAATATTCAAACTTGCGCACCTTCTCATTGCGGAGTCCAGGTATAGTGGAAAAACGCGTAGTCGTCACCGGCATCGGTGCACTGACATCCCTGGGCAGCGACTGGAGCAGTTTCGAGGCCAATCTCAAGGGG
>CBDUUA010000062.1:0-8990 GCA_965370135.1 uncultured Cellvibrionales bacterium | reverse complement strand
CATGTGCACACCAGTTTATCTACCGACGCCTTCACCATGGGCGTGAGAGCGCTGCCCGAAGACGCCTACACCTTCGCCCGGGGCGGCACCATCCGCCACGGTGCGGGTTATCCGATTCGCATTTCGCGGCCTCTGGATTTTCTTGCGGTTACCGATCACGCCGAGTATATGGGCGTGACCCGGGCCACGGTACCGGACATGCCCCTGACTGAACGCCCACTGCGGGATTTGCTGCTCAAGGGCAGTAAGCTCTCTATCAGCCTGGCCTGGATAAAAACCATGCAGCTGATCAGGAACACGGGCTTCGGTGAAGGCGACGTCAACCTGGATATCGTCAGGGCCGCGTGGCAAACGACTATCGCAGCCGCTGAACGCAACAATGAACCCGGCGTATTTACCTCTTTTATCGGCTACGAATGGTCTGCCTTTGGTGACATCAAGGAAATTCACTTGCACCGCAATATTATCTACCGCAGCAGTGATGTCGCCGACATGCCCTTCAGCTCGCTGGAATCCAAGCGACCGGAAGATCTCTGGCAATTTCTCGAGGCCCAGAATCGAGCCGGCAAGATCTCCTTTGCCATTCCCCACAACGGCAACCTGAGTGACGGCCGCATGTACCAGGACGTCGATTCCGAAGGCCAGCCCCTGAGCGCGGACTACGCCGCGATGAGAATGCGCTATGAACCTATTAGCGAGATATTCCAGGTCAAAGGGCAGTCCGAAACCCATCCCCTGCTCTCCCCCGAGGACGAATTTGCCGGGTTTGAAATCGTCGATGCCCTCAGTGACGGCGGCCGACTGCAAGCCTCCGGTGCTTACGCAAGGGATGCCCTGCGTCGTGGCATAGAATTTTCACACAATGAAGGCTTTAACCCCTACCGTTTCGGCGTTATCGGCAGTAGCGACAGTCACAATGCCAGTTCCCCCGTCGAGGAAGATACATTCCATGGCAAACTGCCAATGATGGACGGCAGTGCCTCACTGCGCCTGGGCACAGCTTTACTGCTGCCCAAATACAGCCCCGCCAAAACCTGGGGCTCCGGTGGCTTGGCAGCGATCTGGGCAGAAGAAAATACCCGCGCCTCGCTGTTTGACGCCATGCAGCGCAAAGAGACTTACGCCACCTCCGGCCCGCGCATTCGCTTGCGCTTTTTCGGCGGCTGGAATTACACCGCCGACATCTTACAACGAACGGACGTGCTCGATATCGCCTACGAGCAAGGGGTAGCCATGGGCGGCCAACTCAAACCTCGCGCCGGAGCTGCCGCACCGGTCTTCGCCGTCTGGGCAATGAAAGATCCCGCCGGCGCTAATCTGGACCGCATCCAAATCATCAAGAGCTGGGTGCAAGCGGACGGCAATAGCGTCGAGCGAATTTATAATGTGGTACTCTCCAACCAGCGCCTACCGAATCCTGTAACTGGCGATGTCGCTGCGGTCGGCAATACTGTCGACAGCACGACAGCAAGCTATGACAATAGTATTGGCGATGCCGAGCTCGCGGCTTATTGGCGCGATCCCGAATTCGATCCGGCGCAACAGGCCTTTTACTATGCCCGGGTACTGGAAATACCCACGCCGAGATGGTCTACTTTCGATGCGCTCACACTCGGCATCGAGGCACCGCAACCGGTAAGCCTGCAGGAGCGTGCGGTCTCTTCCGCAATCTGGTATCAGCCATCGGATCCGGGCTCGACCCCGGAACAGTAATTTGCGACTTCGAGGCCAAAACCAGGCATGAAAAATATCGTTGCCAGCACCCTGGTTGCCGTTTTATTGTTGCCGGCTACCATCAGGGCGCTGCCAAAGATTGAAACCGTTACCGTCACCGCTTCTCGAACAGAGCAAGCCCTGACGTCCATCAGTTCCAGTATCAGCGTGATCGAGCGAGAAGAGCTGGAGTTGATAGACGCCGTGCATATCAACCAGGCGCTAAGCCGGATCCCGGGCACCTGGATCAGCCGCGGTAACGGCCAGGAAAGCCTGACTGCAATCCGCTCCCCGGTGTTCACCGGGCCCGGCAGTTGCGGCAACTTTTACATGGCCGAAGACGGGATACCGCTGCGCGGCACCGGCTTCTGTAATGTCAACCAGCTGTTCGACGCCAATACCGAGCAGGCGCAGCGCATCGAAGTGCTGCGCGGACCGGGCACCAGCGTGCAGGGCGCCAACGCCCTGCACGGCGTGATCAATGTCATCAGCCAGCCCCCTGCCCTATCGCCGCAGGGCCGTGTCGACGTAGAGCTCGGCCCCCACGATTATCGACGCGCCCTGTTTAGCTACAGCTACCTGAGCGCAAAGCATGCCGGCCGTCTCAGTATCAATGCCACCCATGATGGTGGCTATCAGGATCATTCCGGCTTTGACCAGCAAAAGCTCAGTTATCGAAACGACTATAGCGGCGAGGTCTGGCAGATTCAAAGCCTGTTGAGCCTGAGCAATCTGGTGCAGGATACCGCCGGCTATATCACCGGCGAAGGCGCCTATAAAGATAGCAACAGGCTAAAGGAAAACAATTTTCCGGAGGCTTATCGGGATAATCTTGCGCTGCGGCTTTACTCGCGCTTTTTGCGGCAACTGGGCGATGACAATGCCTTGCAGATCACTCCTTACCTGCGCATTAGCAATAGTGAATTCCTGCAACACTTTTTACCGGGACAGCCATTGGAGGAAAACGGCCAGCGTGGCCTCGGGCTGCAACTGACCTTTTTGCAGCAAGCCTCCGCCAGGCTTAATTGGCGCACCGGGTTTGATGCCGAGTATACCGACGCCGATCTCACCCAGACCCAGTTCGAAGCCGTGCCCTGGTCCTCGCTCTTTCCGGTCGGCAAACATTACGATTACCAGGTGGAGTCCGTCGCCGCCGGCGCGTTTATCAACGCCGACTGGCAAGCTAGCGCTACCACCCGGTTTAATGCGGGGCTCCGCTATAACAGCATCTGGTACAACTACGAGAACCGGATGATTGACGGTTCAAGCGCAGAAGACGGCAGCAGCTGTGGCAGTGAGCCCTGCCGCTACTCCCGCCCCACTGATCGCAAGGATCGCTTCGGCAACTGGTCCTTTGATGTGGGATTAACCCGTGATATCGGCGATCATCTCGCATTTGTCGGCACCATCAAACATGGTTTCCGGCCACCCCAGGCCACAGAGTTGTACCGCTTGCAAAGTGGTCAACAGGTGGCGGATATTGAACCCGAGCTGCTCAATAGCCTGGAAGCAGGTCTGCGTGGCGACTTCAGTTACAACTACGGTCACAGCTACAGCCGCATCAGCTACAGCCTGGTGGGCTTCCTGATGAAAAAGAAAAATGTCATCTTTGCCGACTCCCTGCGCCGCAATGTCAACGACGGTAAAACCCGTCACTACGGGCTCGAGTACTCCCTCGACTGGCAGTTACTCGAGCACTGGGCGCTGGCCGTGGACGGCACCTACGCCCGGCACCTGTACGCCAACAACGCCAGGCCTCGGGGCGTAGCACCCGGAATAGATATTGAAGGCAATGATATCGACACCGCGCCCCGCCATATGGGATCCCTGAGGCTACTATGGGATTATCACATCAAGGGGCGGGCAGAGCTGGAATGGGTAAACCTGGGCGCCTACTATCTGGATCCGAGTAATTTGCACCAATACGCCGGTTACAATCTACTCAATCTGCGCACGCGCTACCAGTTTACGCCGCGGCTGGGCGCCGGCTTCAGGATCACCAATTTAAGCAATGCAAAATATGCTGAACGCGCTGACTATGCCTTTGGCGACTATCGCTATTTTGTTGGCCAGCCTCGATCTCTGTTCGCCGACGTATCATTCAGCTTTTGAGCCCGTCACCGGCAAGGATTATTAATTGCGCAAGAAGCTTGCGCCAGGCAAATGCGATTTACCTTGATACTGGATCAAGGGCCTATGGCAAACAATCGAAATCAGCCACACCTCGTTGCTATTTCTGCCTGTTATTTGAGCTCCCCGGGAACTTGTTGTCATCCATAGGGTCTTGCTTAGTGAAGGAGCTTGGTGAAGGAGGTAAGTCATGCGGGACACCACCACGACCTCGATTCCGCGACGCGGCTTGCACTTGGTATTCCGGCTTGTCGTATTTACCTACGCAGTATTGAGTTTGTATTCGCCGGTTTGGGCGGCAGACCACCACCTCGGATTCGATGTCAGCAATGCGCTGGTAGCCGCATCCAGTATCGAGCACGGCGGCCCACCCAAAGACGGCATACCTGCCCTGACAGATCCCTCTATAGCATCCGCGGAGGCGTTTGATTTTTTCGATGTGGATGAACGGATTATCGGTGTTGTCATCGACGGCCAGGCACGCGCCTATCCCATTCGCATCCTGAACTGGCACGAAATTGTCAACGACCAGCTTGGAGGTCGCGATCTGGTGGTGAGCTGGTGTCCCCTTTGCGGCAGCGGTATGGTCTTCGATGGCCGGATCGGCGGCAAGCGCAAGGTGTTTGGCGTATCCGGCTTGCTCTACAACAGCGATGTGCTGCTATACGACAAAGCCACCGATTCTCTCTGGTCGCAATTGCTGGGCAAGGCCATTGCCGGCCCCATGGCCGGGCAATCCCTGCAACTGTTACCCGCCAGCAACACCACCTGGGGTGATTGGCTTGCCCGCTATCCGACCACCGATGTCTTGAGTTTCAATACCGGCTACCGAAGAGACTACGGCCGCGACCCCTACGAGTCTTATGTAAACAGCCGGGATTTATATTTTTCTGTCAATCACCGCAATGCCCGTTATCACCCGAAAGCCATGGTGGCCGGGCTGATGATAGCAGGTCACGCCCGGGCCTGGCCTCTGGAAGAGCTGGATAACTATGGCAGCGCTGAACTTGACGATACGTTTGCCGGCAAGCCGGTGCGAGTGCACTACGATCAAAACCACCGTTCGATACATATCACCGATGCCTCCGGCGCGCAGCTACCGGTGGTGATGGCCTACTGGTTTGCCTGGTACGCGTTCTATCCGGAAACTACTGTTTACCAGCCCTAGCTAACAGTACTCTTTAAACCTGGAACCAAGGCTCAAGGTTCGGCGCCATTGATTCTACTGCGAACCTGCTGCAACACAGACTGGAATGGTGTCGCTTCATCCACCACTACCGCACTGGCTGCCTCCTCCTCGCTCAGCGCTTCGACCACAGCCAACTGTTGTTCCATAACCAGTACATCCGCCTCGGATGCATCACATTGCCGGCTGTTTCTGTGTTCGATGCGCTTGCGCAGATTTTGCCTCGCCGCTTTGCAGCTGAGGATAATAAACGGGGTGTCGAGGGCGCCAGCAAGTTGTTTAAAGGGTTTGCGCTGCTTGCGCCGCAGAAAGGTGGCATCGACGATACCGGGGAAGCCGGCTTGCAACACAATTCCGGTCAGTGACTGCAGGCGTGCGAAAGTGCGCTTACCTGCCTCACGGGTATAGATGTCGAGTTGGGCATCGGTAGTACTGGTGCTTTCAGGGGCCAACTTGAACAGCCGCTTGCGCTCGACATCGGAGCGAATGCGAATAGCGCCGGTGTGCTGCAGTAGTTGCATCGCCACCGTGGATTTACCACTGCCGGAAACCCCAAAGGTAAGGGCCAGGAAATTGCGCCCTGGATGCGTATAGCTTACGGCCAGCTCAAGATAACGGCTAAAATCCTGGTAGGCATCGCTGTTGCGCAGCTCATCTTCGCTAGTTTCGAGGCGCAGTAAATTAACCTTGGCGCGCACTATCGCGTAGTAGCAACGATACCAATTGAACAGCGCCAGTCCCTCATAGTCCCCGCTGTATTCCAGATAGTCATTCAACAGCCGCATCGCCTCGGCCTCCAGGCCTCGAGCCTGGCAGTCCATTACCAGGAATGCCGCCTCGGCAATGGTATCCATAATGCGAAAATTATCATTGAACTCGATACAATCGAAAAAACAGAGCTCACCTTCGATACGCGCGATATTACCCAGATGAAGATCACCATGGCAATCTTTAACAAATCCCTGTGCAATTCGCCGGATCATCGCGGGCAGGAAAAATGCGACCCGCTGGGTAGACCAGCGCTCGACTTCAGCCAGCCACTCTCGATGCTCCGAAGCCAGCGGATATGCGGCTATTTGTTCAAAGTTTTGCAACATGGCATCGTGCATTGCCAGCGGCGTACCGGCGCCGGAATCAGGGTAAACCGGGCTGAGCGTGGCATGGGTGCGCGCCAATAAGCCACCCAGGCTGCGAATCAAGTCCGGATCCAGGCCGTCGCGTTCGGCGATATGTGACAGCAGCTCGTTATCGTCGAATTGACGCATCTTTACCGCGTAGTCCACCGGCGGACCCTCGCCGCCTATGCGCAGGACGTGCAGGCCCCCCTGCTCACATATCGGCACCACATCCAGATAGAGCTCCGGGGCAAAGCGACGATTCAAGCGCAGCTCTTCCTCACAGAAATGCTTGCGCGCTGCCAGGCTGGAGTAATCCAGAAAACCCAGATCCCTGGGCTTCTTGACCTTATAGGCCCAGTCGCCGGTGAGGAAGACCCAGGAAATATGGGTCTCGCGCAATTGGATACGATCGACCTTATGGGGATACGCGGCGGGGAGTAACAGTTGACTGACAATATCTGCGGACATGGCGCCCCCGGGCTCGTGGAATCAGAGCGCACTGTACGACGAAAAAAACCAGACACCACGCACCGAGATCAAATTATGTGTCATTATATTTTTAGTAGAGTAAGAAATGACACCGGCGAGCGCCTCGGTGATCTATCCTGGTTAACGCTCTGGTTGGGTCAGGTACTTCACGATACTCAGCAGATTGTCCTGGCTGCCCTTGATCTCCAACCTGGCGATGGTTTGCAGATGGACCTCGTCCGGACCATCGGCAAAACGCAGCACGCGCCCCCCCGTATAAAAATCCGCCAAGGGCGTATCGGGGCTGACCCCCATGGTGCCGAATACTTGCATGGCGCGATCGGCGATGGTGGTCAACAGGGTCGGCGCAACCACCTTGATCATGGATATTTCCTTGCGCGCGCCCTTGGCGCCCACCTGGTCGATCAGGGCCGCCGCTTTCAATATCAGCAGCCGCGCCTGTTCAATCTCGATGCGTGAGCGGTCAATCCACTCGGAAATACTGCCGTGCTGGTGCAAGTACTTACCGAAAGTCTTGCGCTCCTGGGAGCGTGCCACCATCAGTTCCAGGCACGCTTCAGACATGCCGATAGCACGCATGCAATGGTGAATACGGCCAGGATCAAGGCGCGCCTGGGCAATCATAAAGCCATCGCCCTCCGCCGCAATCAAATTACACTCGGGCACCCGCACATCGCGGAACAGGACTTCCGAATGACCCTCTGGTGAGCGGTGATTGAGGGTGGTGATATTGCGCACCAGCTCCACACCGAGGGTATTCATCGGCACCAATATCATGGACTGCTGCCGATGGACTTCGGCGCTGGGGTCGGTCTTGCCCATGACGATAAATATCCGGCAATTGGGGTGGTGGGCGTTGGTGATAAACCACTTGCGGCCATTGATGACATAGTCTTCGCCATCGCGAGTGATTGCGGTCTGAATATTGGTGGCATCCGATGACGCCACATCCGGTTCGGTCATGGCGAAGGCGGAGCGGATCTCGCCATTCAGCAGTGGCGTCAGCCATTGCTCTCGCTGCGCCTCCGAGCCAAACATATGCAGGACTTCCATATTGCCGGTATCCGGCGCGTTGCAATTGAACACCTCAGAGGACCAGGGAACCCTGCCCATGATCTCCGCCAGTGGTGCATACTCCAGGTTGCTCAGACGGGTGCCCGGCTCACTGCCGGATCGAGCCCGAGCCAACCCACAGTTGACCTTAGGCCGGCTTTCGCCAATGATAGACCAATGTTAAGCCAATAATAGACAGCGCCGGCCTGGCACAATTGAATCCTCCAATACCTGATTGGTGACATCCATGAGCCCACACACAACGCCAAAATCCCGCTTCAATCGCCGCTCCACCGCAGAACAGGTGACCGAGGGAGCCAACCTGTCGGGCAAAAACGTGCTGATAACAGGAGTCAATTCCGGTTTAGGACTGGAGTCCATGCGCGTGCTGGCCCTGCGCGGCGCCCATATCATCGGCGCGGCACGCGATAAGGACAAAGCCCGTCGCGCCAGTGATGGTCTGGAGGGCGAGTTCACACCGATAGCCTGTGAGCTCAGCGATCTCGATTCGGTGTCGAGATGCGCCGATGAAGTCGCGGCCATGGACATCCCTGTGGACGTGATAATGTGCAACGCCGGCATTATGGCTCCCGCAAAGCTGGAACAACGATACGGCCTCGAAATGCAGTTCCTGACCAATCACATCGGCCACTTCGTGCTGGTCAATCGCCTGTTGGAGCCGCTTAAACGGGCTACGGCAGCTCGCGTGGTGATGTTGTCGAGCCTGGGTCACACACAGGCACCAAAGGGCGGTATCGACTTCGATAATCTCAGCGGCGAGCGGGGATACCATCCCTGGAAGTGTTACGGCCAATCCAAATTGGCCAACTTGCTGTTTTCCAATGAACTGGCGCGACGACTGGAGGGTAGCACGGTTACCAGCAACGCGGTCCATCCCGGGGTTATCAGGACCAATCTGGGACGGGACGCCGGCGGCCTGTTTTCGACCTTTGTTGGTTTTACCGCCAGACTGGTGGAACGCAGCGTTGCCCAGGGCGCAGCGTGCCAATGCTACGTGGCGACCCAGCCCAGCCTGAAAAGCACCAGTGGCAATTATTTTGCCGACTGCAAGGTCGCTAAAACCAGCCGCTACGGCAAGGATAAAGCTCTGGCACAGCGGCTGTGGCAGGTGTCTGAGGAATTGGCGAAGGATTACCTGTAGGCTGCGCCCGACCGACAGCTCACTTTACCCTAGAATCCTCTCCGGGCGCCACTTGGCAAACGTCAGCCGGCACAGAGTACGAAGCCCCCATCCCTTTGCTTGGCCACATACATGGCCTGGTCAGCCAGGCGCTCGAGGA
>CBDUUA010000061.1:0-9037 GCA_965370135.1 uncultured Cellvibrionales bacterium | reverse complement strand
ATGAATGACTGCTCTCGACAGAACCCGGCTTACAGGCCGACTCTCATACTCTTTATCATCAGTTTTCACCTCCCTTTCACCTCCCTTTCACCTCTTCTTAGGCTATCCCTTGCTTCTCTGTGGTGCGTTTCTTAATAGTTAACATTAACTTTCTTGTGTAAGCAATTGCACGGCATTGTTTTTTGTGTGAAGGCACGTCTGGAAAAAGCATTTTCGCTGCAGATCGCTGCAAGTTCCTTGCAGTTTCCATCCCTTTTGCCGCCTATCTTCTTGACAATAAAAGAGTTGGCTAACTATAGTGTCTTTAGGTGGGGGAAAGTGGGTATAAGTGTTAAAAGTACCCAAAAAGTGGATATAATATGTTTCGCGGAGTCAGCCATATATCGATGGACGCCAAAGGGCGTCTGGCCTTGCCCGCCAGACATCGCGAAAAGCTGCTGGCTGATTGTGCGGGCCAACTCGTGGCCACTATCGACTTACAAAGTCCTTGTTTATTGATCTATCCCTTGCCGACCTGGGAGACTATTGAGCAGGAAATTCAGGAATTACCTTCGCTGAACCCCGCGGTGCGTCGCATTCAGCGCTTGCTCATCGGTTATGCGAGCGAATTGGAGTTTGATGGAAGCGGCCGGGTATTGCTACCCCAGTCGCTGCGCGAGTACGCCTCGCTGCAAAAAAAGCTGGTGCTGGTAGGGCAGGGCAAAAAAATGGAATTGTGGGATGAGGCAGCCTGGTTGGCCGAGCGCGCCAAGATGCTGCAAGAGTCAAAGGATGACGGAGCAATACCTGAGGAGTTGATGACGCTGTCACTGTGATGGTTGTCATTATTATGACGGGTCTTGTTATGACTGTTGTTTCTATGAGCTATGCCACCTTGAACCAAGCCACCTTGAGCCAAGCCACCTTGAACCATGCCACCTTGAACCATGCCACCATGAATAAAGCTGCCATGAATACCGCAGATACCCATGAAACAGTCTTATTGCAGCAGGCAACGACGGCATTGGTAACAGACCCGGAAGGCCGCTATATCGATGCAACCTTTGGCCGCGGTGGTCACAGCAGGGCGATACTGGCCCGGCTCGGGGATGCGGGACAGTTGTTGGCAATCGATCGGGATCCTGAGGCGGTAGCGGCGGCAACAATACTCGGCAGCGACCCAAGGTTTGCCATTGAGAGCGGTGATTTCAGTCGTCTGGGTGAGTTTGTTGCCCAGCGCGGCTGGCAGGGCAAGGTGGCGGGAGTGCTGTTGGATCTGGGAGTGTCGTCGCCACAATTGAATACTGCTGGGCGTGGCTTCAGTTTTCTGCGGGACGGCCCTCTCGACATGAGAATGAATCCGGGTGTGGGTGTCAGTGCCGCACAATGGTTGGCAGAGGCAGGGGAAAAGCATATCGCCGATGTGCTGTGGCGCTATGGCGATGAGCGCTATTCCCGGCGTATGGCGCGAGGGATCCTGCGGGCCCGGTCGCAGCAGCCGATCCTGCGCACCGGCCAGTTGGCAAAAATCATTGCCGCGGCCCATCCGGCCTGGGAGCAGGGTAAGCACCCCGCAACCCGGGCCTTTCAGGCGATACGCATTTTTATTAATCGCGAACTTGATGAACTCGAAGCGGTGCTGGAGCCGGCCCTCGAAGCTCTCGGTGTTGGGGGCAGGCTGGTAGTGATCAGCTTTCACTCGCTGGAAGATCGCATGGTAAAGCGTTTTATTCGGCGGCAGGTGCAGGGCGATAGCCTGCCGCGGTCAGTGCCGGTGACGGAAGACCAGATTCACCGCAGCATGAAAGCAATAGGCAAAGCACAAAAGCCCTCTGAGGGTGAGGTGGCTGCGAACCCGCGGGCGCGCAGTGCGGTATTGAGAGTGGCGGAAAAAATTGCGTGATCGGAGGTGGTCAAAAAAATAATGGCCGGTAAGTCGACTGACATCAGCTCGAGTATTGTTGTGGCACCGGTGTTGCCGGTGACGCGGTATGCGTTGCTGGCCTGCCTGCTGTTAATTCTTGGCTCGGCTATTGGTGTCGTCTATCTGGCGCAGCAGAGCCGCGTGATGTTTACCGAGCTCGAAGCGTCGCGCAAGTCCCAGTACCAACTCGACACCCGCTGGAATCGACTGCTGCTGGAACGCAGTACACTGCTGTCGCCAGCCAATGTTGAACGGGTTGCCCGCGAGCGCCTGGGCATGATGCGGCCGCATCCCGAGGATGTCGTGGTGGTACAGCCATGAGTGTCCGCACTCTCCGCACTCTCCGCACTAACAGTGAGGAGTCTCAACCTTGCAGTAAGGAGTCTCAACCTCGCAGTAAAGAGTCTCAACCCTGCGGCGAAGAGTATCAACCCTGGCGTTTTCACCTGGTCTGGGTGCTGCTGGTTGCGCTGCTGCTGGTATTGTGTGCCCGCATTATTACGCTGCAAGTCGTCGATATAGAAGGCGGTTACAAATTTTTACAGCAGCAAGGCAAGGCCAGGGCGGTGCGCACCGAAACCATTAGCGCGCACCGCGGCATCATCTATGATCGCGAGGGTGAACCGCTGGCGGTGAGTACTCCGGTGCAGTCTGTCTGGTGCAACCCGCAGAAGGTGTCTGTGGATGATGGCAGCTTTGCGCAGTTGGCGCGGGCGCTGGACTATTCGCCCTCTGCCCTGGCGCGCAAACTGGCAGCCAGTGAAAACAAGACGTTTCTCTACTTGCGGCGGCAGCTGCCCCCCGAAGACGCGCAGCGCGCCCTCGCTGCCGGGGTAGACGGTATTTATGTCGAGGATGCCTACAAGCGCTACTATCCGGCCGGCGAAGTAGCCTCTCATCTGGTGGGATTTACCAATATCGACGATGCCGGGCAGGAGGGTATGGAGTTGACTTACGATCAGCACTTGCGTGGCCTCCCCGGGGCCAAGCAAGTGATCAAGGATCTAAAAGGCAACACCATCAGCGATTTCAAGCATGTCCGCTCAGCGCAGCCGGGTGGGCAGCTGCAATTGAGTATCGATCTGCGGGTGCAGTACCTCGCCCATCGGGCGCTCAAGCGGGCGGTGGTCAATCACCGGGCCAGCTCTGGCTCCATGATCATCGTCGATGTCGACAGCGGTGACATACTGGCGATGGTTAACCAGCCCTCATTCAACCCCAATAACCGCAGTGAGTTTACTCCGGCGCGTATGCGTAACCGGGCTATCGTTGATGTGATTGAGCCAGGCTCTACGGTCAAACCGTTCACGATCATTGCCGCCCTGGAGAGTGGCCGCTATACCCCGGATACCCGAATCGATACCAACCCGGGTTATCTACGCGTCGGTCGCAAAGTGCAGCGGGATCACCGCAACTACGGTGTTATCGACCTGAGCACTGTAATCGCCAAGTCGAGCAATGTAGCCATTAGCAAGATTGCCCTGCAACTTGATCCCGAGGCCGTGCGCTCGGTGTTCTATCGCCTGGGATTGGGGCAGTCGACCGGCACCGGCTTCCCGGGAGAGGCGGTGGGGGTGTTGCCCAACCACCAGCGCTGGCGGGACATCGAAAAGGCCACCTTTGCCTTTGGTTACGGTTTGTCGGTTACGCCGCTGCAGTTGGCACAGGCTTATAGCACACTGGCCAATGGTGGTGTCGTGAAACCGCTGCGCATCGTCAAGGGCGGAGCCGACATCGCCGGTGAGCGGGTGGTCGATGCCGCTGTCGCCAAAGACGTACTGGAAATGCTGAAGGCCGTCACCCGGCAGGGCGGTACCGCGTTCAAAGCGGCAATCCCGGCCTATTCGCTCTCGGGCAAGACCGGCACTGTCCACAAGGTCGGCGCCGGTGGCTATCAAGAGGATCACTATATATCCCTGTTTGCCGGTATGGCCCCCGCCGATAATCCTCGTCTGGTCGGCGTGGTGGTGGTGAATGATCCCAAGGGTGAAAAATACTATGGCGGCGAAGTGGCGGCACCGGTTTTTTCCCGGGTGGCCGCTGATGTGCTGCGGCTGATGGGTGTGGTGCCCGACAAGTTGGAAGATTTCAAAGGCCAGGATTGGCTGGCAGTCGATGCGGAGTCATACCTTGCAAAACGCGGCTAGCGACAGCATGACAACATTGTGCGACTGGCTCGGGCCGGTCGCCGGGGGTAGTGTCGTGCCACTGCGGGACATGCACATGGATAGCCGCCGTGTCGGGCCGGGGGACGTCTTTATTGCCGTGGCGGGTGAGCAAGGTGATGGCCTCGACTATGTGAACAAGGCCGTTGCCCAGGGGGCTGCTGCGGTGCTGGTCGAAGCCGTGGGCAGCGCCGGCCAATTTGATGACCTGGGTGTGCCGGTGATCGTGGTGGACGGACTCAAGGGACAACTCGGCGTTCTGGCCAAGCGTTTCTATGCCGATGCCGATGCCGATGCCGATGCCGATGCCGGAATGCAGCTTATCGGTGTCACCGGCACCAATGGCAAGACCAGTGTCACCCACATGCTGGCGCACTTGCTACAGGGGCTTGGTCAGTCCTGTGCCGTGGTCGGCACCCTGGGCTGGGGTTTTACCGATTCCTTGCGCGACACCGGCATGACCACGCCGGATATCGTGAGCACGCACCGGATATTGGCGCGTCTGGCCCGGACTGGCGCTCGCTACGTGGCGATGGAAGTATCGTCCCACGGTCTGGCGCAGAACCGTATCGACCAGGTGGATATCAGCGCCGCCGTGTTTACCAACCTGAGCCGGGATCACCTGGATTATCACGGGGATATGGCCAGCTATGGGGCGAGCAAGCGCAGCCTGTTTTTGCGCGATATGCAACTGGCGGTGTTCAACCTGGACGATGATTTTGGTGCGCAGTTGAGCCAGGATTCGGGGATTGGCTGCGATAAGCTGAGTTACTCCCTGACGAATAACGCAGCCGATGTATGCTGTTCACAGCTGCGGTTCCACAGCGCTGGTTGCACTGCTGTGGTGGCAACACCCTGGGGACAGGGAGAGTTGCATAGTCCACTGTTGGGTCGTTTCAATCTGCTCAATCTGTTGTCCTGCATCACCCTGCTGGGTGGTCTCGGCTTCGATTTGCAGTCGCTGTTGCGCACTGCGCGCAGCGTCTGCAGTGCGCCGGGCCGCATGGAGCTGGTGTGGGAGTCCGATATTAGGGTTATCGTCGACTATGCCCACACCCCCGATGCACTGGAGCAAGTGCTGCAGGCTCTGCGCCCCCATGTCGAGGGCCATTTGTGGCTGGTGTTTGGTTGTGGCGGTGACCGGGACAAGGGCAAGCGCCCGTTGATGGGCGAGCTTGCCGGGCGGCTGGCGGATCGCCTGGTACTGACCAGCGACAACCCCCGGAGCGAATCTCCCGGGCGCATCATCGACGATATTCGCGAGGGTATCGATGCCGTGGCAAACACCACCATTGAACCTGATCGCCAGCGAGCTATCGCCTATGCGCTGGCTGGGGCCAGCGCCGGCGACA
This sequence comes from uncultured Cellvibrionales bacterium, assembly GCA_965370135.1. GTDB lineage: Bacteria > Pseudomonadota > Gammaproteobacteria > Pseudomonadales > JAHEGP01 > JAHEGP01. The sequence goes on along the minus strand of CBDUUA010000061.1, from coordinate 3,617 downwards.
TCGTCATCATCGCCGGCAAGGGTCATGAGAATTACCAGGAGATCAACGGCCAGCGCAGGCCGTTTAGTGATCGAGAATGTGTTGAACAGTACTACTGCACAGGGCATCAGGCGCAGCGGTGAAAGCATCTATGAGACTTTTGGCGGATACATTTGACTGGCAACTGCGTGGTCCTTCGGCGCAGTTCGACGGTGTCTGTACCGATAGTCGCCGCCTGTCCCGGGGACAGTTGTTTGTCGCACTGCGTGGCGAGCACTACGATGCCCACGCCTTTGTTGCACAGGCCTTGCGCCAGGGCGCCGCCGGCGCCCTGGTGAGCGCGGCGGTGACCGATGCGACGCCGCTGTTGATTGCCGGGGATACCTTGTTGGCGCTGGGGCAATTGGCCGCTCTGCAGCGGGCATCCTCCCGCGCAGAAGTATTTGCGGTCACCGGCAGCGCCGGTAAGACCACCACCAAGGAGATGCTGGCATCGATTCTGGCGCAGGTCGCGCCGGTGCTGGCGACAACCGGCAATCTCAACAACGAGATCGGCGTACCGCTGACGCTGCTGGAATTGCGGGATGAGCATCGCTACGCCGTGATCGAGATGGGCGCCGCCAAGCCTGGTGATATTCAGTATCTGGTTGATATCGCAAGCCCGGGCACTTCCATTATCACCAATGCCATGCCGGCGCACCTGCAGGGTTTTGGTGATGTGGCGCAGGTAGCGCGCACCAAAGGCGAGATCTTCGTTCCCGACCCGGATTGCGTGGCGGTGATCAACCTCGACGATGATCACAGTGATTTGTGGCTGCAACTCGCCGCTGGCGCCCGTATTGTCACCTATAGTGCCGCCGGTAAGCCCGAGGCCGATGTTCGCGCCAGCCAGGTAGAGGCGCAAGCCGCGCAGACGCGCTTCTGCTTGCAAAGCTACTGCGGTGATTGCGCGATCGAGTTGCGTGTGCCCGGTCTGCACAATGTGGCTAATGCGGTGGCGGCGGCGGCGGCGGCCTTGTCCCGGGGTGTCAGTTTGGACGCCGTGGCGCGAGGCTTACATGACTTCTGCGGAGTCCCTGGTCGGATGCAGTTTCGCCAGGGCAAATCGGGCCAATTGATTATTGACGACAGTTATAACGCCAACCCTGAGGCCCTGTGCTCAGCACTGGACGTGTTGGCCATGCAGCGGGGTAAAAAAGCCCTGGTATTGGGCGATATGGCCGAACTGGGGGATGACAGCATCGAACATCACCGCCAGGTCGGGCGCTATGCCAGGGAGTGCGGCATCGATATGCTGCTTGCGGTGGGATCGCTGGCGGCTGAGGCGGCCGCTGAATTTGGCCCCCCCGCCGAGTCTTTTGGCAATCAGCTGCAACTGATGGACTGGCTGCAACAGCAACAGCTGCTGTCGGCGTATCAGTGCTGCCTGGTCAAGGGCTCTCGCAGCGCCGGCATGGAGCGTGTGGTGGAAGTGCTGGTTGATGCGGATGGGGGGCAATAATCGATGCTGCTCTGGCTCGCTGATTACATGGCTCAGTACACTACCGGCTTCCAGGTGTTTCAGTATCTCACCCTGCGCGCCGCGCTGGCGGTGCTGACATCCCTGGCGATATCACTGTTGGTCGGTCCCTACATGATCAAGCGTCTCAACTACCACCAGATTGGCCAGACGGTGCGCCAGGACGGGCCGGAGAGTCACTATAGCAAGAGCGGGACGCCGACCATGGGTGGCGCCCTGATTCTTATATCCCTGCTTCTAACGACTTTGCTGTGGAGTGATTTGAGCAATGTCTATGTCTGGATAGTGTTCGCGGTTACCCTGATTTTTGGTGCCGTCGGCTGGGTCGACGACTATCGCAAGGTGATTGAGAAAGACAGCCGTGGCCTGCCGGCGCGATGGAAGTATTTCTGGCAATCCGCGGGCGGCCTGGGCGTGGCTATTACGCTGTATGCTATGGCCGACCACCCCGCCCACACCCAGTTGTTCCTGCCCTTTGTCAAGACTGCGGTATTGGATCTGGGGCCCTGGTTTATTGTGCTCAGTTACTTTGTCATTGTCGGCAGCAGCAATGCGGTCAATCTTACCGATGGCCTCGATGGCCTGGCTATTATGCCGACGGTGCTGGTGGGGGCGGCGCTGGGACTGATTGCCTATCTTAGCGGCAATATCAACTTCGCCCAGTATCTGTTGATTCCCTATGTTCCCGGCGCCGGTGAACTGGTGGTTTTTTGCGGGGCAATGGCCGGGGCCGGCCTGGGCTTTCTCTGGTTCAACACCTACCCGGCACAGATTTTTATGGGTGATGTAGGCGCCCTGGCGCTGGGGGCCGCATTGGGTACGGTCGCCATTATTACCCGTCACGAGTTGGTGTTTTTTATTATGGGGGGCATCTTCGTGCTGGAAACCGTTTCGGTCATCCTGCAAGTCGCCTCCTATAAAATGACCGGTCGGCGTATTTTTCGCATGGCTCCGATTCACCATCATTTTGAACTCAAGGGCTGGCCGGAGCCCCGGGTCATTGTTCGATTCTGGATTATCACCGTAATGCTGGTGTTAATCGGTTTGTCGACACTGAAGTTGCGTTAGCCATGAGTGACACTATTGCCACAGACACTATTGCGACAGACACTATTGCGACAGACACTATTGCCACGGACACTATTGCCACGGACAACAGCACTGCGGTACTCGGTTTGGGTATGACCGGTATGTCCTGTGTGCGCTACCTGCAGTCCCGGGAGCACGCTGTGGCAGTCTTCGACAGTGCGATTAGCGAACAAGTCGCAGCCGATTTTCAGCAACAGTACCCGGGGATTCCGCTGTTTGTGGGGGATTTCGATGGCGCGATCTTGCAGCAGTACCGCAGCTTATTAGTGAGTCCGGGCATCAGCCTGGAGCTTCCTGCGATACAGCAGGCGCTGGCCAGTGGTTGTGAATTGCGCAGCGATATCGACCTGTTACTGACGGAGATCGACCAACCGGTGGTGGCGATAACCGGGTCTAACGGTAAAACTACCGTGACCACGCTGGTCGGTCTAATGGCGAAGGCAGCCGGCTTGCGCACCGCGGTAGGCGGTAATATCGGCATTCCGGTGTTGGATCTGCTGGATTCGGCGCTGGCTTACGATGTGTTTGTGCTGGAGTTGTCCAGCTTCCAGTTGGAGCGCAGCGGCGCTCTGGGCGCACAGGCGGCCACTGTCCTCAATCTGTCGCCGGATCATATGGATCGCTACCACAGTCTGGCCGCCTACCAACAAAGCAAGCAGCGAATTTACCGGGCTTGCCAATGTGCCGTCTATAACCGGGGTGACAAGTTGACCTCGCCGCTGCTGAACCGGCAGCAGCGAAGTATCAGTTTTGGCCTCGATCGGCCCGACCTCAATCAGTACGGTGTGCACAGAGAAAACGGTGAAACCTGGCTGGCCCGGGGCAATCAGCCCTTGATGTCGGTCGCCGATATGAAGCTGCACGGTGAACACAACCTGCTGAATGCGCTGGCGGCGCTGGCGCTCGGAGAGGCAGTGGGACTCGAATTGGATGCCATGCTGGCGGTATTGCGGCAGTTTCCGGGCTTGCCCCATCGCTGCCAGTGGCTGGGCGAGCGCGATGGCGTCCAGTTTTACAACGATTCCAAAGG
>CBDUUA010000060.1:0-9090 GCA_965370135.1 uncultured Cellvibrionales bacterium | reverse complement strand
GAATCCAGCAAATCCTCGGATTTCAAACGCATGCATCATGCCGATGACGGCGCCACTGAACACGCCCACGAGCAGGAGTAGTCGGCATGATCGCATCGATAATTCACTGGTCGGTTCACAATCGCTTTTTTGTCTTGCTCGCCACTGTCATCCTGGTGGGGGGCGGTCTCTACTCGGTTGCGAAGACGCCGGTCGATGCCCTGCCGGACTTGTCCGATGTGCAGGTGATCATCAAGACCAGTTTTCCCGGCCAGGCGCCACAAGTGGTGGAGGACCAGGTGACCTATCCGCTGACCACTGCCATGTTGTCCGTGCCCGGTGCGGTAACCGTGCGCGGCTACTCCTTTTTTGGCGACTCCTATGTGTACGTGATCTTTGATGACGACTCGGATCTGTACTGGGCCCGCAGTCGGGTACTGGAATATCTCAGCCAGGTCGCCCCCAATTTGCCCCCCAGCGCCAAACCGCAACTGGGGCCCGATGCCACCGGCGTCGGCTGGGTGTATATCTACGCGCTGGTGGATAAAACCGGTCGGCACGACATCAGCCAACTGCGCAGTATCCAGGATTTTTATTTGAAATATGAATTACAGACAGTGCCCGGGGTATCCGAGGTGGCGGCCATTGGCGGCATGGTCAAACAGTATCAAGTCCGGGTCGATCCGGACAAGCTGCGGGCTTTTGATATGCCCCTGTCCCATATCCAGAATGCGATTGTGCGGGGCAACCAGGAGGTGGGGGCGTCGGTGGTCGAAATGGCCGAGGCCGAGTATATGGTGCGCACCTCCGGCTATATCCAGAGCATCGAGGATCTGGGCAATATACCCCTGGGGGTGAATCAGGCGGGTACCCCGCTGTTATTGAAGGATGTCGCCGATATTGGATTCGGACCCCAAATGCGCCGCGGCATTGCTGAACTGGACGGCGAGGGTGAGACCGTCGGTGGACTGGTGGTTATGCGTTTTGGTGAAAACGCCCAGACTACCATCGATGGTGTGGTGGCCAAACTGGAAGCGCTCAAACCAGGACTGCCCGAGGGTGTCGAAATCGTCACGGTCTACGATCGCTCGGCGCTGATCGATCGAGCGGTCAACAACCTGTGGCACAAATTGCTGGAGGAGTTCATCGTGGTGGCGCTGGTATGCATCGTGTTTCTATTCCATGTGCGTTCATCCCTGGTCGCCATTATCAGCCTGCCGGTCGGCATACTGGCCGCTTTTATCGTCATGCACCTGCAGGGGATCAACGCCAATATCATGTCACTGGGGGGCATTGCCATTGCCATCGGCGCGATGATCGACGGCGCCATCGTGATGATCGAAAACATGCACAAGCATATGGAGCAGACACCGCTGACTGACGACAACCGCTGGCAGATCGTCGCCAAATCCGCCGGAGAGGTGGGCCCCGCATTGTTTTTCAGCCTGCTGATTATTACCATCAGCTTTGTCCCGGTGTTCACCCTGGAGGCGCAAGAGGGCCGCATGTTTTCGCCGCTGGCCTTTACCAAGACCTATTCCATGGCTGCCTCCGCGATACTGGCGATCACCCTGGTGCCGGTGCTGATGGGTTATTTTATTCGCGGCAAGATAAAACCGGAACACGAAAACCCCCTCAACCGGGCGCTGGCCGCCACCTATATGCCCGTCCTCAGACTGGTTCTGGGCAATCCCAAGATGACCTTGTTACTGGCGCTGGGCTTGCTGCTGTTGGGCATCTGGCCGGCGAGCAAAATTGGCAGCGAGTTTATTCCGCCCCTGGACGAAGGCGATCTCATGTATATGCCGACCACCTACCCGGGCATCTCTGTCGGCAAGGCGCGGCAATTGCTACAGCAAACCGACAAGTTGATCCGCACCTTTCCCGAGGTGGAAACGGTGTTCGGCAAGGTCGGACGAGCGGATACCGCCACCGACCCCGCGCCCTTGAGCATGATCGAAACCTTTATCCAGCTAAAGCCGAGAGATCAGTGGCGACCGGGACTCACCACCGAGGATCTGATCGAGGAGATGGATGCGGTACTGCAGTTTCCGGGGGTGACCAACGCCTGGGTGATGCCGATTAAAACCCGCATCGATATGCTGGCAACCGGGATCAAGACGCCGGTCGGCATCAAGGTGTCGGGGCCGGAGCTGTTGGAAATCCAGGGTATTGGACAACAACTGGAAACTATTCTCGCCGATGTGCCGGGCACTGCCTCGGTGTATTCGGAGCGGGTTGCCGGCGGTCGCTATATCAAAGTAGACATCCAGCGGGAAAAGGCGGCGCGCTATGGACTCAATATTGCCGATGTACAGCAGGTGGTCGCCACCGCGATTGGCGGCATGAATGTGTCTCAAACCGTCGAGGGCCTGGAGCGCTACCCGATCAACCTGCGCTATCCCCAGGATTACCGGGATTCACCGGAGCAGTTGGCGCTGCTGCCGATCGTGACGCCGACCGGCCAGCGGATTGCCCTTGCCGATGTCGCTAATGTTAGTATCGAAGACGGCCCTCCCGGCATCAAGAGTGAGAACGCGCGCATCAATGGTTGGGTCTTCGTCGATATCGAGGGAGTGGATGTCGGCACCTATGTCGAACAGGCAAAGCAGGTGGTTGAGCGCGAGTTGCGGGTGCCCACCGGTTACGCGATTAGCTGGTCGGGACAATATGAATACATGCAGCGCGCCAAGGAAAAACTGGGCTATGTGATACCGCTGACCCTAGCCATCATTGTGGTGCTGCTCTATATGAACTTTCGCAACGTGGTCGAGGTGGCTATCATCATGGGCACGCTGCCCCTGGCCATGGTGGGCAGTGTTTGGCTGATGTATCTTCACCAGTTCAACTTTTCGGTGGCGGTGGGTGTGGGTTTTATTGCGCTGGCTGGAGTGGCTGTTGAAATCGGCGTCATTATGCTGGTCTATCTCAATCAGGCCTACCAGCAGTTGCTTGAAGACTCACGTCAGCAGCATACTCTGCCGGATAGTGAAGGGCTGAAGGCCGCTGTATTACACGGGGCCGGTATGCGAGTACGACCCGTGATGATGACCGCCACGGCGATAATCGTGGGTTTATTGCCCATTCTGTACGGCAGCGGTACCGGCTCGGAAGTGATGAGCAGAATTGCCGCGCCGATGGTCGGTGGCATGGTGAGCGCCCTGGTGCTGACACTGCTGGTACTGCCTGCGGTCTATTACCTATGGCGAAAAAATGGTTTGCAGAAGGCTGGCGAAGGATTTACACAGGATTTTCAGAGGAGTAGCAGCTAATGGCGGCAAAAACCCATGAGCAGGTATTGGTTATCGAGCAGGTATTAGTTATAGAGGGCGCCAATTGCGCCAGTTGTGTGTCGAAAATAGAAACCGCTTTGACCGGGCTTGCGGGGGTTGACGATGCCGCCATGAATCTTGCCCAGGGCACGGTCACCGTGAGCGGCACCGCGGCAGCAGAAGACCTGGTGCAGGCGATTGATAAAGTCGGCTATCGCGCCAGCCTCAGTGAAGCGACAGACGAGGATTTATTGGGCGAAAAAGAAAAAGCTGACCGCGTGTACTACAAGCGCTTGATGCGTGACATGACCCTGGCTTTGTCCCTGGGTATTCCGCTGATGGTGTACGGTCTTTTTATCGGCGAAATGACCGTGGCAAGCAATGCCGAGCGCCTGGCCTGGTTGCTTGTCGGCTTATTGACTCTGGGTATTATGATCTTTTCCGGCAGGCACTTTTATATCGGCGCCTGGAAGTCGCTGCTGAATCACAATGCCAGTATGGACACCTTGATTGCGCTGGGAACAGGAACTGCCTGGCTGTATTCCATGTTCGTCGTATTCTTTCCCCACGCCTTGCCGGAAATGGCCAGGCACGTCTACTTCGAAGCCACCGCCATGATTATAGGGCTGATAAACCTCGGCCTTGCGCTGGAAGTCAAGGCGCGGGGTCGCACCTCGGAGGCGATCAAGCGGCTGATCGGCCTGCAGCCGAAAACCGCGAGAGTGATCCGGGGCGATACCGAAATTGATATCGACATCGATCAGGTCGAATTGGGCGATAGTGTTCGCGTAAGACCGGGAGAAAAAATTCCGGTAGATGGTGTGGTCAAGGAGGGGCATACCTCGGTCGACGAGTCGATGCTGACCGGCGAGCCGATGCCGGTAGAAAAAACAGCCGGCGATGAAATTGTCGCGGGTACCATCAACAAGACCGGTTCCGTTATTTTTGTGGCCAACAGGATCGGCAAAGACACCGCGCTCGCGCGCATTATCGGAATGGTCAAGCGGGCCCAGAATTCCAAACCGCCTATCGGTCGGCTGGCCGATGTCATCGCCGGCTATTTTGTCCCCACGGTCATGATCATAGCGATTGTCAGCGCCCTGGTGTGGCTCAATGTTGGCCCCGAACCGACGGTCGCCTTTGCCATGGTGTCCGCGACTACCGTACTGATTATCGCCTGCCCCTGTGCCCTTGGCCTGGCGACACCGATGTCGGTCATGGTTGGCGTGGGCAAGGCGGCAGAAGCCGGTGTACTCATACGCAGCGGTGAAGCATTGCAGACGGCATCAAAGCTCACCGCCATGATCCTCGATAAGACCGGCACCATCACCCTGGGTCAGCCGGGGGTGACGGATATCTATCTAAGCCCTGACCTTGCCGACGACTTCGTCGCTGATCTCAGCGAAGACCTCGCTGAAGACCTCAGCGAAGACCTCGCTGTAGACCTTACTGGGGAGCAAGGCGAGGCGTGGCTGTTGGGTATGGCCGCGGCATTGGAGTCCGGGTCTGAACATCCCCTGGCCGCTGCCATCGTCGAATCCGCCGCGGCGCGGGGCATTGCTGTCGATAAAGTCGAGCAGTTCAAGGCCATTGCGGGGTACGGCGTAGAGGGTAGGGTGGCCGGCAGGGATTTATTGTTCGGCAATGAAAAACTGATGCAGGATCGAGCGGTAGCGATCAGTGGTGTCGTCACCATTGCGCAAGATATGGCATCCGAGGCCAAAACACCGATGTATTTAGCCGTGGACGGAACGCTGGCCGGGATTATTGCGGTAGAAGATCCTATCAAAGAGGATTCAGTTGCCGCCATCCGACGGCTACAAAACGACGGTATTCGTGTGGTGATGTTAACCGGCGACAACCGGGCTACGGCGCAGGCGGTTGCACAGAAAGTGGGCATCACTGAGGTTTTTGCGGAGGTGCTGCCGGAACAGAAAGTCGCCAAGGTGGCTGAATTGCAAATGCAGGACGAAATTGTCGGCATGACCGGGGATGGTATCAATGATGCCCCGGCGCTGGCGCTGGCCAACGTGGGCTTTGCCATCGGCACCGGCACTGATGTCGCCATCGAAAGTGCCGATGTCACTTTGATGCGTGGCTCCTTACACGGCCTGGCCGATGCCATAGCGGTCAGCAAGGCAACCTTGAAAAATATCAAACAGAATCTGGTGGGCGCCTTTATCTACAATGTCGCGGGTGTGCCGATAGCGGCAGGGATCTTGTATCCGTTTTTCGGTATCTTGTTGAGCCCGGTCATCGCCGGAGCGGCGATGGCTTTTTCATCGCTTACCGTGGTCACGAATGCGAATCGCCTGCGGTTTTTCAAAGCCCGGGAACACTAGTACCCCTTAAAGGAGATATTGCCTAATTTGGATTCGAGATGTATTTGTAGGGCGGAATTTATTCCGCCCAGAGAATATTGCTCAAGTAGTGCCATACGTACTAATAGGAGTAGGAAATAATGATAGTCGTTAATATAGCGGGGCTACTGTTAATTGCACTGATTGTCTGGTGGTTTTGGTTGTACCAACCCGAGGAACTCAGTGTCTCGGAGGGCGCTATCGTCATCACCGTTGAAAACGGCAGCTATCAACCTTCACGGATCAAGGTGCCGGAGAATCAAGTGGTGACGCTGACCTTTCTGCGAAAAGACCCGTCGCCTTGTTCTGCGACCCTGGTATTTCCTGAATTCGATATCAGCGAAGAACTCCCTTTGGAAACGTCAAAAACCATTACCCTGCCAGCCATGCAAAAGGGTGAATACCCCTTTAGCTGCCAGATGCAGATGTACCGTGGCACCTTGCTGGTCGGATGAGAGGCTTGATTGTATCTCTTGATTGTATCTCTTGATTGTATAGATAGGAGGCGGCCGCTAAACCACTGTTCAACCTGTTCAACCTGTTCAACCTGTTCAAACTGTTCAAACTGTTCAAACTGTTCAAGTGACGGCAGGGAGGCTGTGCCGGTTGTGGAGCCTGGATTCCAGGTACTCTATAAACAGGGCTTTCGGCAGCGGTTCACTGAAGTAATAGCCCTGGTAGACCTGGCAGCCCCTGGCGCCGAGGAAGCGAACCTGCTCATTGGTTTCCACGCCTTCGGCGACAATTTTCAGGCCCATGTGTCGTGCCATTGAGATAATGGTGTCCACGATAATGGCGTTATTGGGGTCAGTCGCGATATCCCTGACAAAGTCGTTGCTGATCTTGAGTTGATCCAGTGGCAGCTGCTTCAGGTAGGCGAGGGACGAGTAACCGGTACCGAAATCATCGATCGCCACGCGAATGCCAAGCTTCTGCAGGGAGTCCATTTTGCGAACGGTGTCCTCGAAATTCTCGATAAGGATGCCCTCAGTGAGCTCGATGATAAGGCTACTCGGGTCAAGCCGCGCATTGGCAAGTGTGTTCTTTACGGTGTCCACAAAGTCCGGCTGGCGGAACTGCAGCGGGCTGATGTTGACCGCAATGTTGCGGATATCGACCTGGCTGGCAAGTTCACAAGCCTCAGTAAGAATCCACGCGCCGAGTTCACGTATCAGGCCGGTCTCCTCCGCAATCGGGATGAATTCATTGGGCGGCATTATGCCCTCGCCCGGGTAGTTCCAGCGTACCAGCGCCTCCGCCCCGGTGCAGGCGCCGGTGCTGTCAACCTGGGGCTGATAGTGCATCTCGAATTCACCATTGATGATGGCAGCCCTGAGCTCCATTTCGAGCCGCAGTCGCAAGTCGGCCGCCTTCTGCATGGCCGGGTTGTAAAAACAGATCCTGTTGCGTCCGTCTGCCTTGGCGCGGTACATCGCGGTATCGGCCTGCTTGAGGACGTCTGCGGCGGAACCGTCTTTTTCCGGGTAGACCGTAATCCCCATACTGGAGGTGATGGTGTGCTCGTAACCCTGCAAATCGTAGGGTTTGCTGATGACGGCCTGGAGCTTGTGCGCCACCTTGAGCGCCTGATCCATGGCTTCGTCCCGGGACGCGTTTCCACCGTTGATCAGCACCACGAATTCATCACCCCCCAACCGCGATGCCATATCTTCATCGCGCAAGGTGGCTTTTAGCCGCTTTGACAGCTGTTTCAGCAGCTCATCGCCGATGGCATGCCCGAGGGAGTCATTCAATGTCTTGAAATTATCCAGATCCAGATACAGCAGACTGCCAAAAGCATGGTGGCGGTGGGCGACCGCCAGCTCGTGCCGAATGGTTTCGTGGAACAAGCGGCGGTTGGCCAGTGTCGTCAACGGGTCATAGAACGCCAGTTGACGGATGCGGTTTTCGGACATGATGCGTTCGGCGTTGGCCAGTACTTTGATAAAGTGGTCGGAAATTTCGCCGGAGAAGCGAATTTCGTCATCCTGCCAATTCCGTTGCCCGTCCGTATGTTCGAAGCAGGTGACGCCCTTGAGCTTGCCGCCGATACGAATGGGGCTGTCCAGCCGTGCAGCAATACCGTTGGCCCTGGCGTAGTCCTGCAGATCAACCGTGCGGTAGTCGGTTGACATGTCCGCAACCACAATGGAGCGTTCACTTCGTAGTGCTTCAAAATAGGCTGGGTATTCATCCGCCGCAAGTTGTAGTTCATGCTCGTGGGCGTCGGTGTCTTGCTGGTAGAGGTCAACGAGTTTGAGATTGATTTTTTTCTCGTCGAACAGCCAGAGACTGCAGCGGGTTACGCCCATGGTTTTTGCGGCAGCCTCGGTGATGATGCAGGCCGCTTTTTCGATGTCTTCGGTGAATAGCGATTCCTGCAGTGTGAGCTCTACAATGGCGGCATATTGTTTTTCTACCCGCACCGCCTGGGCATCCTTGATTGCCTGTATCTTCTCCCTCTTTTCAATTTCAACCTGCAGCTCACTGGTTCTCTCGACTACCCGCTGTTCCAGAATGCCCTGGGTGCTCTTTAACTCGGTTTGTACTTCCAGTAGCTTTTGGCTGCGGCGGTTGAACCAGAACGCCAGTTCGCCAAGTTCTCCCCGGTCGGCTGTCGCCAGTCGCCCGGTATCCGAGCTGCCGCTTTCAGACAGTATCTGCAGTTGCTTCGACATATTGGAAATGGGTCGCACCAGAATGCGACGAACCAGCAGCAGCATGATAACAAGAGAGATCAGCATGCCGATGGCGATGGCTGATGCCAGGTTGCTATAGATTATTCCAGAGGTTTCGATCGCCTTGCTATAAGGCATCACGGTTACGATCTTCCAGTAAGTGCGTGGCATATCGAATACGGCGACAAAGGCGGGCTCTGCCAGCAGCAGGTCATGTTCAAGAAACAGCGGGTGGAACCGGGCGGCGGCTGTGTCGGGATTCTGGCTACTATTCAGCACGGCAGCGATGAGCTGCGCTTCGGCTTCCCCTATCTGGTAACTACCCTGTTCGATGTTCCTGGCCAGTGTGATATCAACGGTTCCGGCGCTATCGGCATCTATAACCAGTTGTCCGATGACGCTCTGCACGGCGTTTGCAAGTGGTCGGAAACCGGCTTGTAGTTCCGCCAGTTGAGTGATGTCCATAAATTCTTCACTCGCCACGCCGCGCTCGTCCACGGCATAGCGTTTAGCTAATTGTTCATCGGGGAAGGAAAGAAATTTGCCATTGCGATCCACGGCAAAGGCATAGCCGCCGAAGGACTGTGATATGTCGTCGAGAAAGCTGTGTAGACCCTCAAGCTTGAGGTCGACGGTAGCGACGCCGTAGAAACTGTTATCCCGGTACATGGGGGCGGCGACCGTGACCATGGGCTGGTGGGAGTAGGGATCCACGTAGGACTTGGACCAGAATGTGCCGCCTTCCATGAGGTATGTCGCCGGTACGTACCATTCTTCCTGGTGATAACCCGGGCCTCCCGG